>JAQGNK010000504.1 GCA_028291905.1 Polaromonas sp. | reverse complement strand
CTTGCCCGGCGGGCAGATCGGCTTCCTGATCGTCGTCAACCTGTTCATTTTCTTCCTGGCGTTTTTCCTCGACTTCTTCGAGATCGCCTTCATCATCTTGCCGCTGCTCGGGCCGGTGGCCGCCAAGCTGGGCATCGACCTGGTGTGGTTCGGCGTGCTGCTGTGCGTGAACATGCAGACGTCCTTCATGCATCCGCCGTTCGGTTTCGCGCTGTTTTATCTACGCGGCATTTCCGACACGCTGTTCAAGAACGGCGCGCTGCCCAAGAAGGTCGAGTCGCGCGACATCTACCTCGGCGCGGTGCCCTGGGTCGGGCTGCAGCTGCTGCTGGTGGCCATCGTGATTTTCTTTCCGCAGACGGTGACGGTGTTCCTCGACAAGGAAAAAGTGGTCGATGTGGACAAGGTGAACCTTGAAATGCCCACGCTGCAGGGGCCGGGCAACAGCGGCATCGACATGGAAAACCCGTTCGGCAACCAGCCCGAGCCGGCCATGCCGGTGCCCGAACCCGCGCCTGATGCGGCCATGCCCGCCCCGGCGCCGGATGCAGGCACCAAGCCATGACCGTGGCCCGTTCACCTGGCGATTCAGGCGCTGTCGCCCCGGCCCCGGTGCCGCCCGTCCTGGAAAGCGCCGCCTACCCGGTGCTGGTCCGGGCGCTGGCAGTCCTGATGGTGCTGGGCCTGCTCGGCTTTGGCATGTGGAGCCTGCCGGCCCTGCGCAGCGCCGACTGGTCGGCCGGCAACCTGGCGGTTTACGGCGCGTCCCTGCTCTGCATCGCCTGGGTCGGCTACTGGATCGTCATGAGCCGCATCCGGCTGGAGGGCGAGGTGCTGACGCAGACCTGGCTGTGGACCAAGCGCGAGCAGGCGGGCGAGGTCGCGCAGCTCAAGCTGGTGCACTGGCGCTGGCTGGAGCAGGTGATGGCGCCGCGCCTGCTGGTGCGCCGGCGCAACGGCGCGATCACCTGGTTTCACGCCGCCGACGCCCGGCTGCTGACCGGCTTTGCCGAACAGGTGGCGCAGCGCAGCCTGGCGCCACGCCAGCGCTGAACAGCTTGATTGCCAAAGCGAAACCGCCCTGGCCTGCCATCACAGCAGCACTCAAGGCACGCAGCGGTTTATTGCTACTGAATTAATAGCTACCTGCGCAGATATTACTTGCGCCAGAGGCTTATTTGATGCTTGAAAAGCGTTTTGCGGCTGCCACAACTTCCTGTCACCCCATGAAAAAAGCCCCGCCGTTTCCGGCGGGGCTTTTTGCTTCGGGGACGACGAATCGCCGGAAGGAAGGAATTACAGCTTTTGCGCCTGCATGAAGCGGTCGAAGGTGCCTTCGGTGAAGCGGAACCAGGCGTTCTGGTCGGCCAGGAACTTGGAATAGTCGGAATAGACTTTCTTCCATTCCGGGTTGCTGTTGTTCAGGTCGGCGTAGATGCTCTGGGCTGACTTGAAGGCAGCATTCATCACGTCTGGCGTAAACGGACGCAGCTTGGTGCCGGAGCCGACCAGTTGCTTGAGCGCGACCGGGTTGCGGGCGTCGTACTTGGCGGTCATGGTGATGTTGGAGAAAGCAGCAGCGGCTTCGACCACGGCCTTGTACTCAGCCGGCAGGCCTTCCCAGGCCTTGGTGTTGATGTAGAAGTCGAGCTGCGGGCCGCCCTCCCACCAGCCGGGGTAGTAGTAGAACGGCGCGACCTTGTTGAAGCCCAGCTTCTGGTCGTCGTAGGGGCCGACCCACTCCAGCGCATCGAGCGTGCCTTTTTCCAGGGCCGGGTACAGGTCGGCGCCGGGAATCGACTGCGGGATCACGCCGAACGGCTCGAGCACCTTGCCGGCGAACGGGTTGGTGCGGAACTTCAGGCCTTTCAGGTCGGCGACCGACTTGATTTCCTTGCGGAACCAGCCGCCCATCTGGGCGCCGGTGTTGCCGCCGGGGAAATTGATGATGTTGTACTTGGCGTAGAACTCGCGCATCAGCTTCAGGCCGTTGCCCTCGTACATCCAGGCGTTCATCTGGCGGGTGTTCAGGCCGAAGGGCACGGCGCAGCCCAGGCAGAAGGTGGGGTCCT
Source organism: Polaromonas sp. (assembly GCA_028291905.1). Taxonomy (GTDB): domain Bacteria; phylum Pseudomonadota; class Gammaproteobacteria; order Burkholderiales; family Burkholderiaceae_C; genus Polaromonas. The sequence continues at coordinate 1,185 of JAQGNK010000504.1, read as the reverse complement.
TGCCATAAAAATAGTAAGGCGCGGTGTGGGCCATCTCGACCGAGGCGCTCTGCACGCCATCGACCACGCCGAAGGCAGGCATCAGCTCGCCGCCGGCATGCACCGAAATCTGGAACTTGCCGCCGGTCATGTCGCTGACCTTTTTGGAGAACACTTCGGCGGTGCCAAAGATGGTGTCCAGTGATTTCGGGAAGCTCGAAGCCAGGCGCCAGCGAATAGCCGCCTGCGCATGCACTGCAGGGGCGATGCCGGCAGCCAGCACACCGGCAATGCCAGCATTTTTGATGAGTGATCGACGATCCATGAATTCTCTCTTTAGAAAGGTTAACGATTGCTTGGGCTTCATAGTAGCTTGGCTAGCAGCGGCCCGGAGGCCTGCAACAAAGCTCTGGCAATCACGATGGCCGTTGGTAACGGCACCTTGCTATTTTGTCAGTGTTTGTAGCGCGAGCGGCCCCGTTGTTACCCGTAGATGGGCTGCAGGGGGCATGGCACCGCTGCCATGCGTCTGCAGACAGGCGTTCAGGCGACCGACTTGAGCACGGTCCTGGCCAGGGTATCAGCTGGCTTGAGGCTGGAGAAATTGGCGAAACGCGCGCGCACGGCCGCTTCGATACCGGCGGCATCCAGCCCCTGCAAGGCCATCAGGTGGGCCGGGTCGCCATGCTCGATGAACTCGTCCTTCAGGCCCAGCTGCAGCACCGGCCTGAGCACGCCGGCTGCCTGCAGCGCCTCGCCGACGGCGCTGCCCGCGCCGCCCATGACCGCGCCCTCTTCCACCGTCACCAGGGCTTCATGGCTGGCAGCAATTTTCAGCAGCAGTTCGGTATCGAGCGGCTTGGCCCAGCGCATGTTGACCACTGTCGCATCGAGTTTTTCAGCGGCCTGCAGCGCCGGATACAGCAGCGTGCCGAAAGCCAGGATGGCCAGCCCCTTGCCTTCGCGGCGAATCTCGCTTTTGCCGAAAGGCAGCGACTTCAGGCCCGCCTCGGGCTCGACGCCGGCGCCCGAGCCGCGCGGGTAGCGTACCGCCACTGGATGGTCCTGCTCGAAGGCGGTGGTCAGCAGCTTGCGGCATTCCCGCTCATCGGCCGGGCAGGCGATGCTCATGTTGGGAATGCAGCGCAAAAAGGGAATGTCGTAGGCGCCGGCGTGGGTCGCGCCATCGGCTCCTACCAGGCCGGC
>JAQGNK010000497.1 GCA_028291905.1 Polaromonas sp. | reverse complement strand
CAGACTCAGCGGTGTGATTTTCTCGCCAATGCCCTCGACCCAGGCATGGCCGCCGGACAGGAAAAAAGGCACATCCGCGCCGAGTGAAAGGGCCAGCGCCCGCAGCTTCTCGGGCGGCAGCCGTACGCCCCACAGGCGCTGCAGCGCCAGCAGGCAGCTGGCGGCATCCGATGAACCGCCGCCCATGCCTGCCTGCGACGGAATATTTTTTTCAAGCGTGATGTGAACCCCCAGCGAAGTGCCGCAGGCTGCCTGCAAAGCCCGGGCCGCGCGCACCGCCAGATCTTCGGCGGGCAGTGTTTCGCAACCCTTATCTTGAGGGCCTTTCAGATCGGTGCGGCTGAGCTGGCCGTCGGCGCGTACTTCAAAATGCAGCGTGTCGCACCAGTCGATCAGCATGAAGACCGATTGCAACAGATGGTAGCCGTCTGGCCTGCGGCCTGTGATGTGCAGAAAGAGGTTGAGCTTGGCTGGCGCGGGAACGTCGTAGAGCGCCTTGAGCGGGGCTGGGGCAGTGGGCATTAGTTGAAAATCAATGAAATCGAGCGCAAGTCTTACTGGTCCAGCACAACGCGAAGATCAGCCTGCGGCGCCGGCTGCGTTCTTTTGGCCGAGATGCGGCCTTCCGCGTGCCGCGACAGGTCGGCCGACCAGCCGTTGACACTCGCGTTGTCGCCCTGCAGCCAGGCAAACAGCCCGGTCAGCGGCACATCGGCGCCAGTGGCTTGCGCCATCAGGGCATTGACCGACTCGAAGCGCTGAATTTTCTGCTGGCCCGAGTCCAGCTCGGCCTGCCCCGGCGACCAGCGCAGCACGCCAAGCACATTGCCCAGCGGGCTGATCAAGGTCAGCTCGCCGCGCTCCGGCTTGCCTTTGAGCTCGAAGCCGGCCGAAAAAGACTGTGCGGGTTCACTCAGCACCTGCAGGCTGATGCGGCCTGTCCATTGCTCGGTTTTAGGGTTATTTAGTGCTGTAGTGTTTATCGGGCGTGCGCAGCCAGCTATTAAAAAAGTAGCAAAAAGTAGTCCGTGAAGCAGCGCGGGGCGCAGGCGTGAAGTGAGGTGCAAGGCTGTGTCCGAAGGCTGGTGACGGGCCAGGAGCCGATTCAAGGCTTGACCTTGAGGCGCTTGAATGTCTCCAACAGGGTTTCATTCTCGGGGTTGATGAGCTGGCCTTCTTTCCAGATGGCCAGGGCGCGGTCACGCTGGCCCAGGTTCCACAGCACTTCGCCGTAGTGCGCGGCTATTTCGGCGTCGGGCCGGGCCTTGTAGGCGGCTTCAAAGATCTGCGCGGCTTCAAGCTGGTTGCCCATGCGAAATTCAACCCAGCCCAGGCTGTCCTTGATGAAGGGGTCGGCCGGCGCGAATTCAACCGCCTTGCGGATCAACTCCCGCGCCTCGGGCAGGCGAACATTGCGGTCCGCCAGGGAATAGCCCAGGGCGTTGTAGGCATGGTGATAGTCGGGCTTGAGCTGGATTACCTGGCGCAGCAGGCGTTCCATTTCGTCCAGGGAGCCGAGCTTTTCAGCCAGCATTGACTGCTCGTACAACAGGTCGGTGTCCTCGGGTGCTTTGGCCAGCGCCTGGGCCAGCAGTTCATGGGCTTGGCGGTATTGCTTGAACTCGCGCAGCAGGCTAACTTCGGCGTTGAGTTTGAGGCGCGCTTCTTCGGACGTGCGCTCGGGCAGGGCGCGGATCAGGCGCCGGCCTTCCTCCAGCTTGCCCTGGCTTGCCAGGATGGAGGCGCGGCGGGTTTGCGCCTGTATCAGGGTAGAGGAGTTGTCAATCTTGGCGAGCCAGCGTTCGGCTGCCGCATAGTCCTTGCGTTTTTCCGCTACCTGCGACAAAGACAGATAGGCCTGCGCCAGACCTGGATTGCGCTCGGCCACGGGCGAGGTCTGCTGGGCCAGTGCGATATAGCGTTCAAGCGAAGCCTGGGCTGGCGCGAGCTGGTTGTCCTGCAATTGCAAGGAGCCCAGCAGGAGCCAGGCGTCCGGATAGTCGGGTTTTTCACGGGTAACGAGCTGCAACTGTGCTGTGGCTTCGGCATAACGCTGGGCATCCAGCAGAACCCGCGCGTAAGCCAGCCGCACTTCAGGCAATGCCTTGGCAGTGCTGCCGCTGTCATTGAGGTAATTCTTGACCAGCGCTTCAGCTTCTGGAAGCTTCGGGTCCATCAGTTCCAGCGCGACGATGACCGGGCCTTCGGCGCGTGGATCGGCGGCCTGGCTGCGCCGGGCTGCCTCCAGCGCACCTGTTTTGTCTTCTGCCGCCAGGCGCATACGGCCGACAGTGGTCCAGGCCATGCCGGCGGTTGCCGGACGGGCCAGGTGGTCGGTCAGCGCGGATTCAACCACGCTGCTTGCGAGCTTGTGGTCGGTGGCGCGGGCGTACGCGCGCGGCACGGAGGCCAGCACCGCGATGCGCTCTGCCTCGGGCGCCATGGCGATTTCAGCCTTGAGCGGCTCCAGCGTGTCCGCGATGCGGTTCAAGGCAATCAATATCTGGAGCACATAGCGGTTGGCTTCGCGCGAAGCGGGCAGGTCTTGCTTCCAGGCCAGCGCTGCCTGCAGCGCGGCGTCGCCCGAGCGCGCTTGCAGGGCGATGTCGGTGGCCCGCTGGTAAAGCTGGGCGTCGCTGGTTTTCCTGGCGGCATCGAGCAGCAAGGCAAACCCTGCTGCAGGTTCGCCTTCCTGGGCGGTGATTTCCCCCACCAGCACTTCATAGAACAGGTTGCCGTCGAGCAGCGAGACCGGAGCTGATGCCTGCGCTGCCCTGGCTTCTGACAGACCGGACGGCGCAGCAGGCCGGGCCGGTGGAGGCGATTCAGGAGGCGCGGCCTGCGCCAGCACCAGGGGAGCGGCAAGCCAGAGGCATGCGAACGCAAGGCCAAGTTTTTTCTTCATCGAGCCATGATAATTGAAGCTTATTCCCTGCGCTTTGGCCTTGCCATGCAACTTCGGGCTAAATTGCCGGCCTTGCGCGGACCATGGCCAGCCCCATCTTTGTACAAGGAACCTCCCAACCCATGCCTGAACTGCCCGAAGTTGAAGTGACGCGCCTGAGCTTTGCCGGGCGCATCGCCGGTGCCCGCATTGAATCGGTGGTGCTAGGCAAGCCGCTGCGCTGGCCGCTGGGGTGCGAGCTGCATCAGTTGCTGGGCCAGCATGTGCTCCAGGTGCGCCGCCGGGGGAAATACCTGCTGCTTGACCTGAGCCAGGGCTTGCTGCTGATGCATCTGGGCATGTCCGGCAGCATGAGCTTTGGCATGAGCCTGCCGGCTGTGGGCAAGCATGACCATTTTGATCTGGTCACCACGCTGGGCACCTTGCGGCTGCATGACCCGCGGCGCTTTGGCGCCGTGGTGTATGCCGGTGCCGAGGATGAGGCGGTGGCGCAAAAGCTGCTCGGCCGGCTTGGCGTGGAGCCGCTCGGCGAGGGGTTCGATGCGCTGCTCTTTCACCAGGCCCTCAAGGGCCGCAAAACGGCCATCAAGCAGCTCTTGCTCAGTGGCCAGGCGGTCGTCGGCGTTGGCAATATCTACGCCTCCGAGGTGCTTTTCATGGCTGGCATCCGCCCCACCACTAAAGCCTCACTGATCAGCAAGCCACGCGCCGCCTTGCTTCACCGCGCCATCCAGCAAGTCCTGGCCAATGCCGTGGCCAAGGGCGGCAGCACCTTGCGGGATTTTTCAAATGCAGACGGCGAGGCTGGCCACTTTCAGCTCGAAGCCATGGTCTATGACCGGGCCGGTCTGCCGTGCAGGGTATGCGCCGCGCCAGTCAAAACCATCCGGCAGGGCCAGCGTTCGACTTTCTATTGCGCCACTTGCCAGAAACCGTGATTCCCTCAAATTCAGGCCAAGGGCCGGTGCTATATTGGCCCGATAACTTTATGGCCGCAGCCCATGTCCTTCAACGAACAATTTGATCAGCACGGCGCCTGGCGACGCGATTTTGCCCTTCGCCTGAAACTGCTTTCCCAATGGCTGAAGGACCATGAACTGCTCAATGCGGCGGTTGAGGAGCGCTTGCTCCGGCTGGAATCCCAGGTGCGCTCCGACAAGGTCATGGTGGCCTTCGTGGCGGAGTTCTCGCGTGGCAAGTCCGAGCTGATCAATGCCATTTTCTTTGCCGGCTACGGGCGCCGCATCATGCCGGCCAGTGCCGGGCGCACCACCATGTGCCCGACCGAGCTGGGCTATGACGCGGACATCGTTCCTTGTCTGCGTCTGCTGCCGATTGAAACCCGCCTGCAGCCACAGGCACTGATGGAGTGGCGTCTGGCGCCCGAAAAATGGCTCCAGATCAACCTGGACGTGAAAGATCCTGCGCAGCTGGCCCAGGTGCTCCAGAAGGTGGCCGAAGTGCGCCATGTGTCTCAGGACGATGCCCGTGCGCTCGGTTTCTGGCATGACGGCACGCCTGAAGACAATCCCATGGTCAGGGCTGACGGCCTGGTCGAAGTCCCCAAATGGCGCCATGCGCTGATCAATATTGCGCACCCCCTGCTCAAGCAGGGGCTGGTGATTCTGGACACACCCGGCCTCAATGCCATTGGCGCGGAGCCTGAACTGACGGTGAGCCTGCTGCCGCAGGCGCATGCGGTGGTCTTTATCCTGGCGGCCGACACCGGCGTGACCAAATCCGACCTTTCAATCTGGCGCGAACACCTGGTCAGCAGCAGCGAAGGCAGCGATACCCGGCTTGTCGTGCTGAACAAGATCGATACCTTGTGGGACGCGCTGAGCACGCCAGCACAGATTCAGGCGCAAATTGACCGGCAAAGGGCCACATCGGCCGAGATCCTGGGGCTGCCTGTGTCGCAGGTGATTCCGGTGTCGGCGCAAAAAGGGCTCGTGGCCAAGGTTACCGGCGACAAGGAACTGCTGCTGGCCAGCCAGCTGCCGGCGCTTGAGTTGGCGCTGGGGCAGGGCGTGATGGGCCAGCGCCAGAAAATCCTGCAGACAGCGGTTGCCGGTGGCATTGCCGAATTAAAAAGCGAGGCGGGGCGCGCCCTTGGCATCCGCCGGCGCGATCAGGCTGAGCAAATGCTGGAGCTGCGCGGCCTGAGAGGGAAGAATGGTTCGGTCATCAAGCACATGCGGGTCCGCATCGAGCATGAGCAGGCTGAATTCGCCAACAGCGGCACCAAAATCCATGCGGTTCGCTCGGTGCATAACAGCTTGCTGGCCGATGTCCTCAATCTGCTCAGCCTGCCGACCCTGAAGGCCGAGCTGACCGAGCTCATGACGGCGCTCAAGCAGCCCGGCATCAAGCTGCGCCTGAAAAAAACCTATGGATTGACTTTTTCGCGCCTGCGCGAAGCACTGCAAAAAGGACAGGAACTGACGACTGAAATCCATTCCATGCTGGATTCGTCTTTCCGGCAGATCAATACCGAGTTCAGCTTTTCACTGCAGTTGCCGCCGGCGCCCGACATGGCCCGGTATGTGCAAGACCTTGACCTGATAGAGCGCAGCCATCTGCAGTACCTGGGCCTGGGCAATATCATCCGGCTTGCGCAGGCCGAATTCTCCGAGCGCCTGGTGCGTGCCCTGAGCAACCGCTTGCGCATGGTGTTCGAGTCCGCATTGAGCGAGGTGGAATTGTGGAACAAATCGGCTTCCTCGCAGCTCGATGCGCAACTGCGAGAGCGCCACCGCAATTTTTCCCGCCGCCTGGAGGCGGTCGAGCGCATCCAGCAGGCGGCTTCCGGGCTGGATGAGCGGATTGTCGAGCTCAATGACCAAGACGCCCAGCTCAAGGAGCTTGAAGCCAAGCTGGCCAAGATGACTGCCGGCCTGCTCGATTTGCAGCCCCTTCCTTTTGCGGCGCAAGAGTCGGCGGCCGTTCCGGCCAGCATGGCTATGCCGGCTTGACATACATGATGCGTCCGATTGCCTGCCATCCAGGTCCGCCGCAGACAGTGCAGCCGTGCTGAAACCCATACCGCCTGCATCGTTCGCCAATGAAATCGTGCGCTGGCAGCAGGTGCATGGGCGCCACAGCCTGCCCTGGCAAAACACCCGCGATCCCTACCGGGTCTGGCTGTCGGAAATCATGCTCCAGCAGACGCAGGTGGCGACTGTGCTGGACTATTACGACCGCTTCCTGGCCCGTTTCCCATCGGTCGGCGACCTGGCCGCCGCGCCGCAGGATGAGGTGCTGGCCTTGTGGAGCGGCCTGGGCTACTACAGCCGCGCGCGCAACCTGCATCGCTGCGCGCAGGACGTGATGGCGCTGCATGGCGGGCAGTTCCCCCACTCGGCCGAGCAGCTGCAGACCTTGCCCGGCATCGGCCGCTCGACGGCCGCCGCCATCGCTTCCTTCTGCTTTAGCGAACGTGTCGCGATTCTGGACGGCAACGTCAAGCGGGTGCTCACGCGGGTGCTGGGGTTTTCCGCCGACCTGGCGCAGGGCGCCAATGAGCGTGCGCTCTGGAGCAAGGCCACCGAGCTGCTTCCCCATGAGAATCTGGCGCAGGCCATGCCGCGCTACACCCAGGGGCTGATGGACCTGGGCGCCACCATCTGCACCGGCCGCCAGCCCAAATGCCTGCTGTGCCCGGTGCAAAACCTGTGCAGCGCACTGGCCGGCGGCAACCCCGAGAAGTATCCGGTCAAGACCCGAAAACTCAAGCGCAGCGCCCAGGCGCTGAGCCTGCTGTGGGCGCAAAAGCCCGATGGATCGGTGTGGCTTGAAAAGCGCCCCGACGCGGGCATCTGGGGCGGGCTGTACTGCCTGCCGGTGTTTGGGAGCGACGAGGAACTCAAGTCACGCTTGCCTCCAAGCCTTGACCACCGGTTCGAGGCTTTGCCCACCTTTGTGCATGTGCTGACACACAAGGATCTTCACCTGTCGCCGTGGATTGCAGGCTTCGAGGCAGACCAGCCCATGCCTGTGGCGCTGGCGTGCGAAAACCGCCCGGCGGGCTGGTTCAGCCCTGCTGCCTGGCCCGCGCTAGGCTTGCCTGCACCAATTCGAAAGCTGCTGGCGCAGGATTGCGCTGCCTGAACGTCTAGGGTGCATTGGCTTTGAGCTGATAGCCATTTTTAGGCATTGAAAATGCTTGTGGCGAACGTGCAGTCTGCACAAGAAGCTATGAATTGAATAGCAAAAATACCGCCGTTGATTGTTTTTGGCCAGTAAATTGCTTTTTGGTATCAAACATGCCTTTGGCGCAGGTAGGGTCTGCGCAAGCAGCTATGAATTCAGTAGCAGGCAAGCTGCCGGGCCGCAGCTGCTGCAAGTCATGGCTATGCGCTCTGGCGCGGCGCTGCAGCCGGTCAGCCTGCTTCGAGTTCGCGGTGGCGCTTCAGGGTCGGCCAGTTCTGGCCAAAAGCCGCCGCCAGCGTTTCCACCAGATAAACCGACCGGTGCTGGCCGCCGGTGCAGCCCACCGCCACCGTGACATAGCTGCGGTGATCGCGCACCAGGGCCTGCAGCCAGTGCTCTAGAAACTGCTGGATGTGCCTGCGCATGTCGTCCACTTCGGAATGCGCCCGCAAGAAATCGGCCACCGGCGCGTCGAGTCCGGTCTGTTGGCGCAGGCTGGCTTCGTAATGCGGATTGGGCAGCATCCGCACATCAAACACATAGTCGGCGTCCAGCGGCACGCCCCGTTTGAAGGCAAAGGACTCGAACACCAGCGTCAGCTGGCGGCTCGGGTTTTGCAGCAGCGATTTGACATAGCCCTGCAGCTGCGCGGCGCGGATCATGCTCGTGTCGATCACATGCGCCTCCTCGCGCATCTCGCCCAGCAGATTGCGTTCGAGTTCGATGGCATCGACCAGCGCCCGGTGCTGGTCGGTGGCGTCTATCCTGGACAGCGGATGAAGCCGCCGGGTTTCCGAAAAGCGCCGGACCAGGGTGTCGGTGTTCGAGTCCAAAAAGAGCGACTGCACTGATACGCCTTGAGCTTGCAGTTCCCGCAGCTGCTGCGGCACCAGCGGCAGGGACGTGGCGCTTCTCACATCCATGGCAATGGCCAGCTTGGGCGCGTTGTGCGGCCGTTTCAGGGCAACAAAGGATGAGAGAAGCTCGGGCGGCAGGTTGTCCACGCAGTAGTAGCCCGCATCCTCAAGCGCATGCAATGCCACTGATTTTCCTGAGCCGGACATTCCGGTGATGAGGATTATTTCCATGCAAATGCCTTCAGGGCAAAAGAACAGTGATTCATTCGTGGAGTGCTTCTTCAGGAAAGTATCTGTTTGAAAGAAACGAAAAATAGCGGTGCAATAGGCTTATCGTACCCAAAGCAAGCGGTGCGCAAAGCCTCAAGGTTGTTGCCCCAGCATTTCCTTGGCATGCGCCAGCGTCGTGCCGGAAAGCCGCTCACCGCCCAGCATGCGGGCAATCTCGCTGACGCGCCGCTCGCCGCTGACATGGTCAACCGTGCTCAGCGTCGTGCCCTGTTCGCTTCTTTTGGCTACGACCAGATGCTGGTCCGCGAAAGCAGCGACCTGCGGCAGATGCGTCACCGCCATGACCTGCCGGTCCTTTCCCAGTTGCCGCATCAGCCGGCCCACGGTTTCAGCGACCGCGCCGCCCACGCCAGCATCAACCTCGTCGAAGATCAGTGTTTGCGCCTGCCCCAGCTGGCTGGTGGTGACGGCAATGGCCAGCGCAATGCGTGAAAGCTCGCCGCCTGAAGCCACCTTGGCGACCGGCCGGGGCAGGCTGCCGCTGTGGCCCGCCACCAGAAACTCGGGCTGCTCCAGGCCATGCTGCGCCGGCTGCTCCAGCGGCGCGAGCATCACTTCAAACCTGCCGCCCTGCATGCCCAGCCCTTGCATGGCCTGGGTGATGGCCTTGCCCAGCATGGGCGCCGACTTCAGGCGCAAGGCAGAAATCCGCCGCGCCTCTTCAAGGTAAGCCTCGTGCGCGAGGGTTTCGTTTTTTTCAAGCTGAGCCAGGTCGGCTGCCTGGTCGAGTTGCTGCAGCTCGAACTTCCAGGACGCCAGCAGTTCGGGCAATTCAGCCGGCATGCGCTTGTAGCGGCGAGCCAGGCTGATCCACTGGGCCAGCCGCTCGTCCAGCTCGGCCAGCCGCTCAGGCTCCAGCTCGGCATGCCTGGCATAGCCGCGCAGCGAATGCACGGCGTCTTCCATCTGGGTCAGCGCCTCATTCAAAACTGCCGCCAGTCCTTTGAATTCATGCTCTATGTGCTCCTGATTTTGTAGCGCATTGATGGCGCGCCCCACCAGGCTCACCGCATTGTCATCGGCTTCCTGCAAGGCATCGACGGCGGTCTGAACGGCATCCCGCAAGGCCTGGATGTTCGACAGGCGCCCATGCTGGGCATTGAGTTCCTCCCACTCATGCGGGCCGGGCGCCAGTTTTTCCAGCTCGCCGATCTGCCACGCCAGCCGCTCTCGCTCGCGCTGCAGGCTGTCCTGGGCACCTTGCGCCTGCGCCAGCGCTTTTTGCGCCTGCCGCCAGGCTTGCCAGCGCAGGCCCAGCGCTTCGGTGGAAATACCGGCATAGGCGTCGAGCAGGCCGCGAACCGCCTCCGGGCGCGTCAGGCTTTGCCAGGCATGCTGGCCGTGAATGTCCACCAGCGGGCCGGCAATGTCCCTGAGCTGGGTGGCGGTGACCGCGCTGCCATTGATCCAGGCCCGGCTTTTTCCCTGCGCATCAATCGTGCGGCGCAGCAGCAAGGTATCGCCGACTTCAAGGCCGGCTTGCTCCAGCAGTGGCGCCAGGCGGGCAGGGCTGTCGAATTCGGCGCTGATTTCGCAGCGCGTGGCGCCTTGCCGCACCACGCCCGCATCGGAGCGCGCGCCCAGCACCAGCTGCAGGGCGCCGATCAATATTGATTTGCCGGCGCCGGTTTCACCCGTCAGCACGGTGAATCCACCGGCCAGGTCCAGGTTCATTTCGCGCACGATCACGAAATCGCGAAGTGAAATGCTTTTAAGGCTCATGAATCGGTTCGAGGCAGGCGGCTCGCCTGGGGTCAGGCCACGCCTTCATTCCAGTGGAGTTTCTTGCGAAGGGTGTCAAAGTAGCTCCAGCCCTTGGGATGCAGAAACCGCATCTGGAACTCCGAGCGCCTGACAATGATGCGGTCGCCGTGCAGCAAGCTGGCCAGCGACTGCATGTCAAAGCTGGCGCTGGCATCGCGGCCTGCCACCAGTTCAATGGCAATCTCCCCGGCATCCGACAGCACGATAGGCCGATTTGACAAGGTATGCGGGGCAATCGGCACCAGAACCCAGCCGGCAATCGAAGGATGCAGCAATGGCCCGCCGGCGGACAGCGCGTAGGCCGTGGAGCCGGTGGGCGAGGCAATGATCAGGCCGTCGGCACGCTGGTTGGCCACGAAGCGGCCGTCCACCTCGACCCGCAGCTCGACCATGCCGGAGGTGGCGCCGCGGTTGACCACCACGTCATTCATGGCAGTGGCGGTGAAAACGCAGTCGCCGCCCCGCATGACCTTGGCCTTCATCATCCAGCGCCGGTCTTCCTCAAACTCGCCGCGCAGCATGGGCTCGAGCGTGTTTTGGTAGTCTTCGAAGGCAATGTCGGTGATGAAGCCAAGCCGGCCCTGGTTGATGCCGACCACGGGCACGCCGAACTGGGCCAGCAGCCGCCCGATGCCCAGCATCGTGCCATCGCCGCCCACCACCAGGGCCAGGTCGCACTGGGCGCCAATGCCGGCAGCATCAAGCGTTGGAAACTGGCTCAGGCCGGTGTTGCGTGCGGTGTCCTGCTCAAGCGCCACCTCGCAGCCCTGCGTGCCCAAAAATTGAGCAATGTCTTCCAGGACGGAGCGGGAGCCTTGGGCCTGGTACTTGCCGATCAGAGCGACATGGCGGAATTGCGACTTCATCGGCAAATTACATCACAACATTTCTGACAAGCTTCGTAAAATGTACCCATGCTTGATAGTCGCGCCCGTTTGTTATTGAAAGCGCTCGTTGAGCGCTATATTGCCGATGGCCAGCCGGTGGGGTCGCGAACCCTGTCCAAGGCGTCGGGCCTAGAACTGTCGCCCGCGACCATCCGCAATGTGATGAGCGACCTTGAAGACCTGGGCCTGATCGTCAGCCCGCATACCTCCGCCGGCCGCATTCCCACCGCGCGCGGCTACCGGCTTTTCGTCGATACCATGCTGACCACGCAGCGCGACCCATTTTCCGCTGCCGGCCAGATGGCCAGGATCGCGCCGGATCAGCCGCTCAAGGTCATCAGCAACGCAGCGCACATGCTCTCAAACCTGTCGCAGTTCGTCGGGGTGGTGATGGCGCCGCGCCGAACATCGGTGTTCCGGCATATCGAGTTCTTGCGCCTGTCCGAAAAACGCTTCCTGGTGATCATCGTGTCGCCCGACGGCGATGTCCAGAACCGGGTCATCTTCACCGAGGCCGACTACACCCCCTCGCAGCTGATCGAGGCGTCCAATTTTCTCAACTCCCACTATGCGGGCATGGCGATTGAAGAAGTGCGGGAGCGGCTGAAAAACGAGGTGGAGGCGCTGCGGGGCGAAATTGCCACCTTGATGCAGGAAGCTGTCCTGGTGAGTTCCGAGGCCATCGAGTCGCGTGATGAAGTCGTGGTGTCGGGGGAGCGCAACCTGCTGGCGGTCAGCGACTTTTCCAGCGACATGGGAAGCCTGCGCAAACTGTTTGACCTTTTCGAACAGAAGGCGCAGCTGATGCGGCTGCTGGACGTGTCCAGCCGGGCCGAGGGGGTGCGAATCTACATCGGCGGCGAAAGCCAGGTGATTCCATACCAGGAGCTGTCGGTGGTGACGGCGCCTTACGAAGTCGATGGACAGGTCGTGGGAACGCTGGGCGTGATTGGCCCGATGCGCATGCCCTATGAAAAAATGATCCAGATTGTCGACATCACTTCCAAACTGGTCAGCACCGCCCTGAGCCACAGCAAATAGACCCCTTACAATCCGCAGTGGAGGGGGCGTTAGCTCAGTTGGTTAGAGCAGAGGACTCATAATCCTTTGGTCCACGGTTCAAGTCCGTGACGCCCTACCACCTTGCATCGATAAGCGAAGCCTGCTGCCAGTTTGTTGGTTGCGGGCTTTTTTCTTGCGTGTGATGCAAGGGCGGATGCAAGAAGATTCTTGAAGGGGGCTGAACCGGACCCTTGAAACGATCCGGGTGAGCTTTTTAAGCCTGCGCTCGGCATCAGAAATTTGCTTTGAAGCCAGCAGGAGGGTTTTCCTACTTGCTGCCATCCCGAGCTTCAAATAGCAGTTTTGCTATTGAATCAATAGCTGCTTGCGAAGACTTTATCTGCGCCATAGCCATTTTTATGCCGAAATTTCCTGGCTGGCGAAAACGACCTCGCGCTGGCCACGGCGAGCGCTTGGCTAGCGCCTGCCCCAGCCAGCGATGTACTGGGTGAATTCGTCGAGTTCCGTTGATTTGTCAAAAAATGCGTCAGCGCCAGCGGACAGGCACATCTGGCGAACCTGGGCGGACGGGTAGCTGGTCAGCAGGACAATTCTTTGCTCTGGCGAGCGGTTGAGCGACTTGATGACCTGCAGCCCGCTGCCTTCGGCAAGCCACAAATCGACCACTGCCACATCCCAGCCGTCGTCGTGTGTGGTCAACCAGCGGCAAGCTTCGGCTTCCGTGCCAGCCGAGCCGACTACCCTGGCTTCTCCTCGCGCCTCTATTGCATCGGTGAGCCATTCGAGGACGACGGGGTTGTCTTCCACAAGGTAAATTCGTCTTTGCATGAAGCACTAGCGTAAGCATTTGTGCCGGTCTAGGCGTAGGACGGGGCCGCGTGCTTTCCTGGGCAGCAAGCGCCTTATCCGGGCCGCGCTGGCCCTTAAGGCAGGCGTACAAGCCCTCGATCGGCAGCATGCGGTGAAGATGCCAGCCCATCGGCAACCGGGCGGCTGCAAAGGGCCTGCTGGCCTTTCCAAACGCGATTATTAATAAAATAAGCCGCTAGCACAGGAAGATGCTGCGCGGGTAGCTACTTTTTTAGTAGCAAAAATTTTGACAGCATCACGCCTCTTGGCGTACTTGTGCCCAGCGGTGTCGCCCACGATTCAAGCCAGGTCATGACTTCTGGCTGGATTTGTTTTCAGCCTGACCTGCGTCCGATGTGCCGCTGGCGGCCACCTTGACCGTGTGGCCGGCTT
>JAQGNK010000434.1 GCA_028291905.1 Polaromonas sp. | reverse complement strand
GCGTGGGCCTGGGCTACCTGCCGGGGCAGGCGCGCCATCGAGCCGGCGAACGGAATCAGGCCGCGCTGCACTTCGGGCAGGCCCAGCATGGCGTGGCCGGCGGCAATGCGGATGTCGCAGCCCAGCAGCAGCTCGAAGCCGGCCGCCAGGCAGGCACCATTGACGGCCGCGATCACCGGCTTGTTCAGCGCAAAGCCGCGCAGCGACGACGCCGCCATCACCTGCGGCTCCTGCAGCACCCGCTGGTCCCAGTCATCGGCGGCGGCGCGGGCGCCGGTCAGCAGCGGCAAGGTGGTGCCCAGGTCGCCGCCGGCACAAAACGCGAGGTCGCCCGCGCCGGTCAGAATCGCCACCCGCAAGGCCGGGTCGTCGCGGAAATCGACAAAGGCATCGGCCAGCCGGCACAGCATTTCGGGCGTCAGCGCGTTGCGGGCGGCGGGCCGGTCAAGCGTCAGGATGGCGACCGGGCCGTCCTTTTCATACCGGAAGGTGTTGCTCATGGCTGGCTTCCCTCGGCTGCGCGGCCCTGGACTTCAATGCGGTATTTCAGCCCGAAGCCCTGCATCATCTGCTGCAGCCGCGCGGCCAGCAGTTCAAGGCCGGCGCCTTCGCCAGTCCAGATGAAGCGCACCATCTGGCCCTTGCCTTCGAGCACTGCCTCCACCGTGACTTCATCGTCCAGGCCGCTGCGCGCCAGCCGCTCGCGCAGCACCGCCTGCGTCGCCATCGCCCGCAGGGCCGGCTTGAACAGCTTGCCGATGGCGGTCATCGGCAAAGCCTCCAGGATGTGGACGCTTTTGGGCCAGGCCGGGCGTTCGGGAATGAACTGCCGCGCAAACCCGGCCAGCTCATCGCCGCTGATGCGGTTGCCCGGCCGCAGCGAGACAAAGGCTACCGGCATTTCCCCGGCATAGTCGTCGGGCGCACCGACGGCCGCCGCCATCAGCACCGCCGGGTGGCGCAGCAGCGCGTCTTCGATCACGGCAGGGTCGATGTTGTGGCTGCTGCGGATGATCACGTCCTTGGACCGGCCGGTGACATGCAGGTAGCCGGCCGCGTCCCGGTGGCCGATGTCGCCGGTGACCAGCCAGCCGCCGTCCAGAAACACGTCCTGGTTGTTCTTTTCCTCGGTGTAGCCCGGCCCGACATTCGGGCCTTGCAGCCGCAAGATGCCTTCGGCGCCATCTGCAACCGCCTGCCCGGTGTCATCCACGACCTGCACCCGGGTGAAGGGCAGCGCCAGCCCCACCGAGCCGGGCACGCGGGGCGCCGCCACCGGCTCGATGGCGATCACACCGGCGCATTCGGTCATGCCCAGGATGTTGCGCACCGGAATGCCCAGGCGCTGCTCGAAGGCGTCGGCCAGTTCGGTCGGCAGCGGCGAGCCGCCGGTCAGCAGGCAGCGCACGCTGGACAGGTCCGCATCGCCCGTCGGCACGCCGAGCAGGGTGGACATCACCGTCGGCACACCCGCCAGCAGGGTGGCCCGGTGGCGCTCGACGAACTGCCAGTAGGCCTTCATGAAATCGGTGTTGCGCAGGCCCAGCAGGGTGGGCAGCACCACCTCGCCACCGGCCAGCAGGGTGGACAGGCCATAGACGAAGGAGCCGGCCACATGGAACAGCGGAAAGCCGTTGAGCACCACGTCGTGCTCGGTGGCGCTGTACAGGCAGGCCGCGCCCCAGGCGGCATGCAGCTGGTTGGCATGGGTGTGCCGGGCCAGCTTGGGCTGGCCGGTGGTGCCGCCGGTGTGGAACAGCGCGACCGCGTCCTGGGCGCTGGCGCCGGCGCGCTGTGCCGGCGGCGCGGGCTGGCAGGCCGCGAGCATCGCATCAAAATCTGCCGCTTGAACCGATTCGGCCAGCCCAGGCGTGCCGCCGACGGCCAGCACCTGCTTGAGCGACGGGCAGTTCGCCTTGAGATACGCCACCCGCGACCAGATGTCGAGCGCCGGATGCGGCCCGAGCGCCACCAGGATATTGATCTGCGCGGCATGGATCAGCTCGGCGATGTGCTCCTCGCCCAGCAGGTAGTTGATCGGGCAGGCCAGCCCGACGCTTTCCGCCCCCCAGAGCGTGAAATAGGCCTGCGGAATCGCCGGCAGCAGCATCGCCACACGCGGCGCCTCGCCGCCCGCAAGGTCCGAGAACACCTGCCCCGCCCGTTGCACCTGGTCAATGAACTGCGAATAGGTCCAGCTGGTGCTGGCGACGGACAGGTCGGCCGATTCGATGAAGGTGAGGGCGCGTCGGTCGGCATGCAGGCTGGCCGAGCTGTGCAGTGCGCCGAACACGCTCTGGTGCGGCATGAAGGCTTCATAGGGCAAGGCCTCGATGGCCCGGATGTCCGCAATGCCTTGAATGGGGCGTGGTCTCACGTGGGCGTTCCTTGTTCCAGCGATAGGGTCCGTCCTCTGGCAGCAGAGGCCGAATGTGCTGGCGCCAAGCATATTTCGACAGGCCATCGCTGTCTGTCCACTGCGATGGCGACCGGGATAACCCTAGTGCCCGGTCATGCGCAAACTGCCGGTTCTCGCTGGCCCCCGACGCGCATCGCCGCGTTGCATTCCTTCTCAAAGCTTGCGGCCTTGGCTGCGGTCTGCACCTGGGCGCGCTACGCCGATGGCGCTGCGATCTCCCGGCACTTTCCACATGACCGGACACTGCAGCGCCATCAGCTTGACTTGCAACCGCTGCGGCCCGGCAGATTTAACGCTACTTAATTGATAGCTGCTTGCGTAAGCGTTGCCTGCGCTTCAGCCATTTTTCATGCCGAACCGTGCAAGTTTCCCGCTTTTTCCGCTTTGCTTCTTCTCGCGCAGGGCTGAAGCCTGGGTGGCGTTTGCCAGCCGGGGGATTTCGCCCTGGCAGCGCTGTTGGCTGTCCGGTGGCTGGTACTGCATCGCCATGGCCGCGTGCCCGGCGCATGGAAGGGCGGCGTTCAGGACGCTGCCGGGTCCGCGCTTGTAACGGCAGGCTGGGGATGGCTGCTCCACGCCAGCGCCAGCGCAAACAACTC
>JAQGNK010000431.1 GCA_028291905.1 Polaromonas sp. | reverse complement strand
GCCTCCCTGGCATATTCGCGCCAGCCGCCGATGCGGGCTGCGGTGTCGTTGGCTTCTTTCCAGTTCACGGTTTTCTCGTCGGTGTAGGGCCGGTAGCCCTCGAACGCAGAGCGGTAGCCGGGCGGTGCGGCAGCAGGGGCTGCTGCAAAAACGGCCGGCTGGGCCGGGGCGGATGTTTGCGCGCTGGCTTGCGCAAGCCACAGCGGCGCTGCCAGCAAGGCCAGCACAGCGGGCAGGGTGGAAGAAAGGCGGATGGTCACAGAAATCTCCTGAAATACAAGCGGTGCGATGGGGAAAAATCGCGGTTGTCCGGTGCTCGCATGGAATGCGAACAGGCCATGAAGACCATGCGGGCGGCAAGTACAGACCCAGTACGGGCCTGGAGATCAGGAAATCGGTGGTTTTTGGCTCAGCGCGGCTTCGGCGCTGGCAAATCGGGCGACTGCCGCGCGAAGCGGCGTGCCCAGGTCGAAAACAGCAGCCACAGGGGCTGCAGGGGGCGACAAGGCAACCGTATGGCAGGCCTGGCAGGCGCTGCAGGATTCGCAGTGGGAGTCTGCCGCGTGGGGCTGGGCGTCAGCCGCATGGCCTGCGCAGTCAACGGCTGCGGCAGCCGCTTGCACCAGGGCAGTTTCGCTATCAACATGCACATCAACGCCCGATTCATGAGCATGAGCAGCTACTGTTTTTGTAGCGGCTGGCTGGTGTGCATGCGGACTGGCCATTTCCATCGCCATCGCATCACTGATCCAGCCGCGCAAGGGCAGCAGGGCAATCATGAAAATGATGAACAAATGGCGGCGCATGGAAAGCGTAGAGACGGGTAGTTTTGAAAAGTTCATTTTATGGCACCGCCATATACCCAGCGGGCACTGACCGCGCCGGGCGCTGGGGCTGCGAAACGTCGCATCCCTCTGGGTACGGCACGGCCTGCAAAATTCGGCATACCTTGCGCGCAGGTGAAATTGTGCGAAAGGTGCAACATAAAAACGGCTTTTTCAAATCTGGACCTGCGCCATCCGCTGCTGGAGTACAGTAGATTTTGATCGGTAAAAATGCCTGTAGCCCAATAAAATCAAGCGCTGTTAGCTATTGAAAAATGAGCATTAACGGTCACTCATGCGACACTTTTTCATCGGGAGCTTCCCCAATGCCGCAGGCGCCGACTGCGGGTACGCTGAAGGTTGTTTCATTTCGCCAGGAGCTATTTCTTGCCCGCACTCCCATCGGCCACCGAGCCCACGCCAACCATAACCGCCGTGCCTGCCCGCCACGACCTGCACTACAAGTTCTGGCCAAAGCGCCTGCCGCGCAGCATCACGCCGCCGGCCACGTCGCTCTGGCACAACCTGGCGGTCAGCGCGCTGCGCTATCCCGACAAACCGGCACTGGTGTTTTTCGACCGGGTGTTCAGCTACAGCCAGGTCTTGCAGCAGGCCGAGCGGCTGGCCGCCACGCTGCACGGGCTGGGGGTGCGCCAGGGGGACAGGGTGATGCTGGACATGCAGAACTGCCCGCAATGGGTGATTGCCCACTTCGCGATCCTGCGGGCCAATGCGGTGGTGGTGCCGGTCAACCCGATGAACCGTGCCGAGGAGATCAAGCACTACCTCACCGACCCGGACGCCCGCGTCGCCATCACCTCGGCCGACCTCGCTCCCGAAGTGGCCAGGGCCAGCGCCGCGCTGGCGCCGCCCCAGCGGCTGGCGCACCTGATCGTGACGCATTACAGCGATGCCTTCGACAGCGCGGCGGCCATGGCCGGCGGCCCCGGCGCGTTGCCACCGGCCTGGCGCGACTGGCTGGGCACCCGGCACCCGCTGCCCGCGCTCGAAGGCGGCTCGGTGCTCGGCTGGACCGAGGCACTGGCCGCAGGCAGCGAAATCGGCCGCGTGCTGCCCGCGCACACTGCCAAGCCGCACGACCTGGCGGTGCTGCCCTACACCAGCGGCACCACCGGCCTGCCCAAGGGCTGCATGCACACCCATGCCAGCGTGATGCACAACGCGGTGGCCAGCGCCCTCTGGGGCAACAGCACGCCCGAGAACGTCGTGTTGTCGGTGGTGCCGATGTTCCATATCACCGGCATGGTGTCGGTGATGCACGCCGCTATCTACGGCGCCGCCACGCTGGTCGTCATCCCGCGCTGGGACCGCGAACTGGCCGGGCGCCTGATCTCGACCTGGCGCGTGACCCACTGGACCTGCATCCCGACCATGGTGATCGACCTGATGGCCAGCCCGAACTTTTCCGCTGGGCCGCCCCAAGGAAAAGACAGCTCCCCTGGGGGGCTGGGCAGCACGCGAAGCGAGCAACCGTGGGGGCCAGGCTCTGCCAGCTTCGACCTGGGCAGCCTGGTCTATATCGGCGGCGGCGGCGCGGCCATGCCGCAGGCCGTCGCCCAGCGGCTGTGGGAGCAGTACGGCCTGCGCTTTGCCGAAGGCTACGGCCTCACTGAAACCGCAGCGCCCTCGCACAGCAACCCGCCCGACGCCACCAAGCAGCAGTGCCTGGGCGTGCCGTTCATCAGCACCGAGTCGCGCGTCATCGACCCGCTGACGCTGGCCGAAATGCCGCAGGGCGAGCAGGGCGAGATCATCATGTCCGGGCCGCAGAACTTCTCGGGCTACTGGAAGCAACCCGAGGCCACGGCCGCCGCCTTCATCGAGATCGACGGCAAGCGCTTTTTCCGCTCAGGCGACCTGGGCCATGTGGACGAGGATGGCTACTTCTTCATCACCGACCGGCTCAAGCGCATGATCAATGCGTCGGGCTTCAAGGTCTGGCCGGCCGAGGTCGAGTCGCTGATGTTCCGGCACCCGGCCATCCAGGAGGCCTGCATCATCTCCAGCCGCGACGCCTACCGGGGCGAAACCGTCAAGGCGGTGGTGGTGCTGCGGGCCAGCGCCAAAGGCAGCGTCACTGAGGACGACATCATCAGCTGGTGCAAGGACAACATGGCCGCCTACAAATACCCGCGCATCGTGCAGTTCATGGACGCGCTGCCCAAGAGCGGCTCGGGCAAGGTAATGTGGCGGGCGCTGCAGGAGGCCGAGGCCGGCAAGGCCTGAAGTTCCTGAGGTTCCGGATAGTGTGGCGGCCGCGCAGGATAAGGCCGTCATTCCCGCGAAGGAGGTAATCCAGCAGGCGCTGGGCTTGAGGCGCTGGATTCCCGCCTTCGCGGAAATGACGCACGGGACAAACGTCTGAGGCAGGTATCTAATCAGATAAAAAATGGCACCGGCGCAATGTTCATCAGCGCAAGCAGCTATTGAAAAAGTAGCGCCAGAGCTTATTCCAATTCGCATTGAAAACGATAACTGCGTTGCTTCGCCTTGCCGTGCCAAAGCCTGTTCTCCGGCTTCGCGCCTTGTTCTCGCTTCCAATGCGAATTGGAATTACTTGCGAAACCACTCCAAGCGCCAGCCTCGGTTATCCTGAAAGCCCTTCGAACTGAAATTCAGCGCGCCCCGAGCGTTGCCGAAAGCATGGCCCTTCCCAATCCCACGCCGCCGCGTCCTGCTTCTGAAAAGCCGCTTGAAGGCTGGCGCCAGCGCTGGCACAGCGTCATTTTCGAGGCCGATACCCGCGCCGGTCGCCTGTTCGACCAAGCCCTCATCGTCGTCATCCTGCTCAGCATCGCGGTGGTGATGGCCGACAGCGTCGAGGCTATCAACCGCCGCCATGGCGAAGCGTTCAAGGTCGCCGAATGGCTGTTCACGCTGTTGTTTACCTTTGAATACATCGCCCGGCTGCTGGCGGTTCGCAATCCCTGGCGCTATGCCACCAGCTTTTTCGGCATCATCGACCTGCTGGCGGTGCTGCCGACCTACCTGGCGCTGTTCGTGCCCGAACTCCATCTGTTGATCGATGTGCGCGTGCTGCGGCTGCTGCGGGTGTTTCGCATTTTCAAGCTGACCGAGTATGTGGCTGAATACCAGTCGCTGGGCAGCGCATTGGCGGCGAGCCGGCGCAAGATCATGGTGTTTTTGTCGGCAGTGCTGATGGTGGTGCTGGTGATGGGCACGGTGATGTACGTGGTCGAGGGCCGCGAGCACGGTTTCACCAGCATTCCCACCTCGGTCTATTGGGCCATCAGCACCGTCACCACGGTGGGTTTTGGCGACATCGCGCCCAAGACCGACCTGGGCCGCCTGATTGCTTCTTTCATGATGCTGCTCGGCTGGGGCACGCTGGCGGTGCCGACCGGCATCGTGACCTCTGAAATGGCGGCGCAGCGGCGAATGAGCAGGGCGGCCGCGCCCACCCCGCCCGCCACCCGTGCCTGCCGCGACTGCCTGCGGGAAGGCCATGCGCCGTATGCCAATTTCTGCTTCAACTGCGCCGCCCGGCTGCCGCCTTGCGCACGCCAGGGCAATGCGCCAGATGCGCCGGCCGAGGCCGTAGCCGGGCGCCAAGCCTGACGCCGGCGCGGGTGGGTAAAAGGTCTTCAGTCGCCCGTTGTCAGCCGGCGCGGCGTGATCTCGACCGACTCGCTGCTGGTGCTCATCCAGACGGTGCCATCCTGGACCGTGATCTGCAGCTGCATGCCGCGCTCGGCCAGTTTTGCCAGCGCCTGGCTTTGCGCCGCCTCGATCTGCCAGACCGTGATGTTGGCCGCCCGCGTCAGCTTGGAGGCAATGCCTTTCCACCAGACGGGCGTGCTGCTGGAAAAGCTGATCACCGTGACCCGCTCGGCCCGGCCGGCGGCGCGCATCAGGCGCTTGTCGTCGGGCTGGCCGACATCGATCCAGTGCAGCACCGCGTCGGTGTAGTCCTTGTGCCAGAGCGCCGGCTCGTCGACATCCCACAAATCCTTGGCAAATTCGAGGCTGCCGCGCTTGTCGTCGCCCGCCACGTTCAGGGCGAAGGCCAGCAGCCGGATCATCATGCGCTCATCGGTCTCGGACGGATGGCGGGCAATGATGACGTTGTGGTCGCCGTAGATGCCGCGGTCCATGTCGGCGATTTGCAGCTGGGCTTTGTGAATGGTGGCTTTGATGGCCATGAGGCGGTGTTTCCAGGTGGCAAGGCCGAAGCGGCGTCGGATGTTCGAGGCCGGCGGCTTTGCGTTAAAGCCGCTATTGGAACAGCCTTTTGGCGCCTTCAGTCCAGCGCGGTGGGCCTGGCGCCAGGGCCGCACGCCTGTCCTGGGGAAGAATTTTTTCAGCCGGACAGCCGTTTTGGCCGCTGGCGCCTGAAAATTTTGCTTTCAGATGTCACCTTCTCCTACGCATAAAACCGGGCAGGCCTGTTACAACCGACTCAAAGTCATGGCCCTGCGGCCCCACGCCCGCCCGGCCCGCCGGCCGTCCGGCGCATACACCTTTTGCAGTGTGAGAAGATTAAATCCACCTGTAAACCAAAAAGGAAAAAACATGAAGGCAATCTGGAACGGCGCAGTCATTGCGCAAGCCGACGAGACCGTGGTGCTGGAGGGCAACCACTATTTCCCTGAAATCGCGCTCAACCGCGACTTCGTGACGTTCAGCAACCACCACACCACGTGCTCGTGGAAAGGCCAGGCCAGTTACTACTCGCTGCTGGTCGATGGCGAGATGAACACCGACGCCGCCTGGTACTACCCCGACCCGAAACCCGAAGCCGACAGCATCAAGGGCCATGTCGCTTTCTGGAAGGGCGTGAAGATCGAGTCTTGAGCCCTTGCCGCCTGGGTGGCTGGCATGGACCGGAAGTTTTTGATGGCTTTGAAAGAGAGGGTTGCATGTTCAAGCACATTCTGGTTCCGGTCGATGGTTCGGCCACGGCCCGCAGGGCCATCGACAAGGCCATCGCCGTGGCCCAGGCCTTCGACAGCACGGTGACGCTGATCTATGTCATCGACCCCTATCCCTTCAGCAGCACGGGCAGCGTTCCTTCCTATGCGCAGATCGCCCATGGCCAGGCTGAATACCTGAGCGCCGCCAATGCCGAAGGCCACAAGGCCATCGGCGCGGCTCGGCAGGTATTCGACTCGCATGGAATTTCCGTTGCCGGCTCGGTGATCGAGGACCAGCCGGTGTACCAGGCGATTCTCGATACCGCCGAGTTCCTGGAGGCCGACCTGGTGGTCATGGGCTCGCACGGCTGCCGGGCCCTTGAAAAACAGCTGGTGCTGGGCAGCGTCACGGCGCAGGTGCTCTCGCATGCCCACCTGTCGGTGCTGGTGGTGCGCGAGTAGCCGGCTTTTATTTTTATTCCCCTTGAGCTTTTAGTCCTGAAAGGAATTAGCGATGCATTTGTTGAATCACGACCTGGCCCATGAGTTTCCCGAGTACCTGGACAAGCTGACGCAGCTGAAGGCTTCGGATGCTCACTTTTCGACGCTGGCCGAGCACTACGATGCCCACAACCACACGATCACCCAGTGCGAGCAGGGCAAGGAATCGATGGCCGATGACGAGCTGGAGGTGCTCAAGAAAAAGCGCCTGGACATCAAGGACGAGATTTACCAGATTCTCAAGTCCGAACAGGACTGACAGCCGCTGGCATCAGCCGTTTTTGAGCCGTATCCGGCGCTGGCGCAATAGTTGTATGCGCAGCATGCTATTTAAATAATAGCAAATCCAGTTTTACGCTAAGACTGGGAAACAGCCTGGCTTTTTCACAAAATTGAAACATCGCCCCGGTACGCTGGCAAGTTCTACCCACTTGCCAACCTGTGCCGGAGCGCGCCATGAATTCAATCGACGAAGAAGCAATGCGGCGTATTCGCCATGACCTGATCGACAGCTACGACGAAGAGCTGGAGATGGAGCTTGAAGACAGCGCCATGGCCCGGCTCACCGGAGAAGAACCGGACAGCCAGACCGAGCAGGACAAGGCACAGGAACGCGAGCGCCGCCGCCAGTATTTCCGCGAGCTGTTCCGGCTGCAGGGCGAGCTGGTCAAGCTGCAGGACTGGGTGATCGCCAGCGGCCACAAGGTGGTGATCCTGTTCGAGGGGCGTGACGCGGCCGGCAAGGGCGGCGTCATCAAGCGCATCACCCAGCGCCTGAATCCGCGGGTCTGCCGCGTGGCGGCGCTGCCGGCGCCCAATGACCGCGAGCGCACCCAGTGGTATTTCCAGCGCTATGTGTCGCATTTGCCGGCCGCCGGCGAGATCGTGCTGTTCGACCGCAGCTGGTACAACCGCGCCGGCGTCGAGCGGGTGATGGGGTTTTGCACCGATGCGCAGTACGAGGAATTCTTTCGCACCGTGCCCGACTTTGAAACCATGCTGGTGCGCTCGGGCATCCAGATCATCAAGTACTGGTTCTCGATTTCCGACGAGGAGCAGAACCTGCGCTTTCTGGGCCGCATCCACGACCCGCTCAAGCAGTGGAAGCTCAGCCCCATGGACCTGGAGTCGCGCCGCCGCTGGGAGGACTACACCCGCGCCAAGGAAATCATGCTGGAGCGCACCCACATCGCCGACGCGCCCTGGTGGGTGGTGCAGGCCGACGACAAGAAAAAGGCGCGGCTGAACTGCATTCACCACCTGCTGCGGCAAATGCCCTACCAGGAAACCGAGCATCCGCCGGTGGTGCTGCCCGAGCGGGTCCGGCATGGCGACTATGTGCGCCAGCCGGTGCCGCGCGACATCGTGGTGCCCGAGGTGTATTGAACGACCCACGGATTTTTAGCATCAAACAGCCTGATAAGAGGCGTGCCTCAGACACTGAAAACCGTCATTCTTTGCTGGCGCCGGCAAGGGGCCGTGCTCGATGAGGTGCTGGACGATGCGGCCTGGGGGCGGTGTTGGTTGCGGCGCCGCTCAGGCCTTCGGTGGAAGTCAAGCTGGGCAGAAAGATTTGTCTGGCCATGCATGTACAACAAGCTGCACCGCCATGGCTAGGCCTATGCCTGGGGTGCTGGCAGTGCCCTTGATGCGCTTCAGCTTGGCGCTAAATCTTTATCGGAAATCCACGCTCCGTGCACACCTGCAGACACCCAGTCAGGAATGTCAATGACGG
>JAQGNK010000419.1 GCA_028291905.1 Polaromonas sp. | reverse complement strand
CAAGGACGAGAACCAGCCGGAGAACGCCAAGTTCCGCGACTATTTTGACTACGACGAGCCGATAGGCCGGGTGCCGTCGCACCGGGCACTGGCGGTGCTTCGCGGCCGGGGGCGGGAAATTCTCGAGGCCAAGCTGGTGCTGCCGGTGCCGCCCGAAGCGGGCCAGCCCAGCATTGCCGAAGGCAAGATCGCCCTGCACCTGGGCTGGAGCCACAAAGCCCGTCCGGCAGACGACCTGATCCGCAAATGCGTCGCCTGGACCTGGCGCGTCAAGCTCAGCCTGTCGCTGGAGCGCGATTTGTTCACCCGCCTGCGCGAGGACGCGGAAAAGGTCGCCATCAAGGTGTTCGCCGACAACCTGCGCGACCTGCTGCTGGCCGCGCCCGCCGGGCCGCGCGTGGTGATGGGGCTGGACCCCGGCATTCGCACCGGCGTGAAGGTCGCGGTGGTGGACGCCACCGGCAAGCTGGTCGAGACGGCCACCGTGTTTCCGCACGAGCCGCGCAAGGACTGGGACGGCTCGCTGCACACGCTGGCCAAGCTGTGCACAAAGCACGGCGTGAACCTGATCGCGATTGGCAACGGCACCGCCAGCCGCGAAACTGACAAGCTGGCGGCCGATTTGATCAAAATCATGTCAAAACAGGCTGAAGCGCAGGAAGGTCATGCGCAAGCTGCTATTGAAAAAGTAGTGGTCAGCGAAGCTGGCGCGTCGGTCTATTCGGCCAGCGAATTCGCTAGCCAGGAAATGCCCGATGTCGATGTGAGCCTGCGCGGGGCGGCCAGCATTGCCCGAAGGCTGCAGGACCCGCTGGCCGAACTGGTCAAGATCGACCCGAAATCCATCGGCGTCGGCCAGTACCAGCACGACGTGAACCAGAGCGACCTGGCGCGCAGCCTGAGCGCGGTGGTCGAGGACTGCGTGAACAGCGTCGGCGTCGATCTGAACACCGCCAGCGTGCCGCTGCTGGCGCGGGTGTCGGGGCTGAGCCAGACGGTCGCCAAGTCGGTGGTGCGCTGGCGCGATGCGAACGGCGCGTTTGCCAGCCGCGCCGACCTGCTCAAGGTCACGGGGCTGGGCGCCAAGACCTTTGAGCAGAGCGCTGGCTTTTTGCGGCTGCGCGCTAGCACCAATCCGCTGGACATGACCGGCGTGCATCCGGAAACCTATTCAGTGGTCGAGAAAATCATGGCGCACACCGGCAAGCCGGTGGCCGAGCTGATGGGCCGGGCCGAGATGCTCAAGACGCTCAAGCCCGAGCTGTTCGCTAACGAGAAATTCGGGGTCATCACGGTGAAGGACATCCTGGCCGAGCTGGAAAAGCCGGCCCGCGACCCGCGCCCGGACTTCAAGGTAGCCCGCTTCAACGATGGCATCGAGGACATCAAGCATTTGCAGGAAGGCATGCTGCTCGAAGGCACGGTCAGCAACGTCGCAGCCTTTGGCGCCTTTGTCGATATCGGCGTGCACCAGGACGGCCTGGTGCATGTGAGCCAGCTGTCTAATAAATTTGTGACCGATGCGCGGGAAGTCGTCAAGACCGGCGACATCGTGAAGGTGCGGGTGACCGAGGTCGATGTGGCGCGCAAGCGGATCGGCCTCACCATGAAGCTGGACGCCGCGCCGGCTCGCCGCGATGCGCCGCGTGACAACCGCTTTGAAGGCGCACGGCCCGGCCAGAACCAGGGCCGGGGGGCCGGCAACGGCGGACGTCCAGCGGTTCAGCAACCGGCGGCGCCTTCGGCCATGGCCTCGGCGTTCAGCAAGCTGTCGGGGCTGAAAAAGTGAGCATTGCCCCAGGCGGGTGCCGTGCGTCGGCATGCTTGCACTAAAACCGTCATTCCTGGTTTTGCGGGAATGACAACCGGCGATGAATGTCCGCGTGCGAGTAGTTAATCAGGTCAAGTCAGCCTACAGCGCAGGCAGTACCTGCGCGACTAGCTATTTAAAACATAGCAATCAACTCCAGCGCTATCAAGCCGCATGAAAGCACTTCGCCTCTACGTAGGCCCCAGGGCGCGCCTGCATGTCGAGCAGAACGGGCTGCGCCCCGCTGATGTCGGCGTCGTGCCGGGCGCGGCGGGCGGGCCGAAGGGGCTGGTCCTCGGGCCGCTGGACCGCTTCATCTTTGGCGACTGGCTGGCGCAGACGACCCAGCCGGTGCATCTGGTGGGCGCGTCCATCGGGGCCTGGCGCATGGCCACGGCCTGCCTGGACCAGCCGGTGGCCGCGTTCGAGCGGCTGGAAAACGACTACATCTGCCAGCACTATGAATTGCAGCCAGGCCAAAAGCGGCCGACCGCCGATTTCGTCAGCGAGCGGTTCGGCAAAAGCCTGAAGTCTTTCTACGGCGGCAGGGTGAAGGAAGTGCTTGGCCATCCGCGCTTTCGGCTGCACATCGTCACCTCGCGCGGGCGGCATATGCTGGGCCGCGAGCATCGGATCGCCACGCCGCTGGGCTACCTCGGCGCCTTCGTCGCCAACGGACTGCGCCGCAAGGCCATGGGCGCCTGGCTGGAGCGGGTGGTGTTCTCCAGCCAGAATGCGGCCCTGCCGTTTGCCACCCGCGACTACCGCACGCGGCAGGTGCGGCTGGACGAGGCGAACTTTCAGCCCGCGCTGCAGGCCAGCTGCTCGATTCCGTTCGTGCTGCGGGCGGTTCA
>JAQGNK010000418.1 GCA_028291905.1 Polaromonas sp. | reverse complement strand
TGGATGGCCGGCGGCGCTGGGGGTGCTGGCGGGGCAGGAGGCGCGGGCGGCGCCGCTGGCGCAGCCGCTATCGGCGCTGGCGCTGGCTCGGCCGGGGCCAGGTTGCCTGTGGGAGCGTTGGGCGACGGCGTCGGGTCGGCGATGGCCAGCGGCCTTTGCGGCTGGACAGCAGGTTTGACGACAGTTTTTTTCTCCACGGCAGGCGCAGGCTTGACCTGGGGTTTGGGCGGTGCCAGGGGCACGGGTGGGGCCGGCGGCGCGGGTTCGACCTTGGGCGCGGGCGGCTCGATGAACTGCGCCAGCACCTCGGCCGGGACGACCAGCTCGGCTGCGCGCAGCACCAGGCCGCTTTGCAAGGCCCAGATCAAGCCCACGTGCAGGGCCACCACTGAC
This sequence comes from Polaromonas sp., assembly GCA_028291905.1. Taxonomy (GTDB): domain Bacteria; phylum Pseudomonadota; class Gammaproteobacteria; order Burkholderiales; family Burkholderiaceae_C; genus Polaromonas. Next base: position 11,285 of record JAQGNK010000418.1, on the reverse strand, counting down.
AGGGCAATCACTGCATTGCGGCTGATACGTGGGCTGGGCATGTCTGCGCGAAGAAGAGGGGAACCTGAAAAGGTGGCGGCGTTCATCAAGGGTCAGGGTTGAGGAAAAGGCAAATTTGCGCCGGTGTGCAACGGCTTGGATCAGGGTTGGATCGAGGTTAGCGGCGAAAAATCCACCAGGCACAGCCGACAACCAGAACCAGGCTGCCGGGCAGGGCGGCGATCAAAACGCCTGGGTGTTCCATGGCTGGCCTGGCAGCAGCGGAACGGCCAGCGACATGTTGGCGCTCGGGCAACTGCCGCTGCATTGCGCCACCACGTCGCGGGCGCTGCTTTCGCACCGGCCGCACTGGGTGGCCACGCCGAGTTCAAACTGAATGTCGTCAAAGCCCATGCCGGCACGGGCATGGCGGGCAATTTCACGGTCGGAAACTCGGCGGCAGACACAGACGATCATAAGAATGGCTCGGTAGTTGATTGAAAGAATCAAATGCTCGGATAGCCAAATTATAAATGCGAATCTTTCGCATTTGTAATAGCTTTGGGTGCTATTTGTAACGATTCACTGCGGCTTGTCGCAATCCTGCCTCAATCCGGCGTGAACAGCAGCTCCGGCGTGGCCTGCTCCAGCGTCGGGCAACCGCACAGCGCCATGGCGATTTCGAGTTCGTCGCGCAGCAGGCGCAGCACATGGGCCACGCCGAGCGCGCCGGCATTGGCCAGTCCATAGATGTAAGGGCGCCCGACCAGCACGGCGCTGGCGCCCAGCACCATGGCCTTGAGGATGTCGGTGCCGCGACGCAGGCCGCCATCGACCAGCACCGGCATGGCGCCGGCCAGCGCCTGCACGATTCGCGGCAGCACCGCAGCGGTCGCCGGCGCGGTGTCCAGTGTGCGGCCGCCATGGTTGGAAACGATCAGGCCGGCCACCTGCAGCGCCGCAGCCTGGCGCGCATCGCCCGGATGCAGCACGCCTTTGAGCAGGACCGGCAGGCGCGTGATCGACTGCAGCCAGGCCACGTCGTCCCAGGTCGGGGCTGTCGCCAGCAGGTCGTCGAACAGGGCGCTCTGGCCCGGTTGCAGGGTGATGGGCGAGGGCGGCCGCAAGCCTTCAAGGTTGACCGCCGATACATGGGGCGGCAGGCAAAAACCGGCGCGGCGCTCGCGGTCGCGCGCGCCGCTGCTGGGCGCATCGACCGTCAGCACCAGGGCTTCATAGCCGGCGGCTTCGGCGCGCTGCACCAGTTCGCGGGTAAAGCCCCGGTCGTGCTGCAAATAGAGCTGGAACCACAACGGCCCGCGCTCCGGCTCGCGCAGGAAAGCCTGGGCGATTATTTCAAGCGAAATGCTGGCTTGCGTGCTCAGCACCATGCCGGCGCCTTGCGCGGCGGCGGCATAGGCGCTGGCCAGTTCGCCATCGGGGTGGGCCAGGCGCTGGAAGGCGACAGGCGCCAGCAGGATGGGATGGGCCAGCGTGCGGCCCAGCAGTTCGACACGGGTATGGCCGCCGGCCAGCTGGCGCAGCACCCTGGGCTGCAGCAGATGACGGCTCCAGGCGCTGCAGTTGGCGCGCAGCGTGATTTCATCGGCCGCGCCGCCGCTGAAATAGGCCCAGGCCTTGCCGTCGAGCCGGCTGTGCGCATGCGCTTCATGCTCGGAAAGCGTCACGACGCCGGGCGGGATCATGGTCTGCGCGGGGAGGCTGCTCATGTGTCGGCCCACATGCGAAGCAGGTTATGGTAAGTGCCGGTCAGCGCGGTGGTCTCAAGGGTTTCGCCATGGCGCTCGCGCAGGCGAAGCAGATTCATGTCGAGTTCATAAAGAAGGCGGCGCTGGTCATCGCCCCGCACCAGGCTTTCTATCCAGAAAAAGCAGGCCACCCGGTGGCCTCGGCTGACCGGCCTGACCTGGTGCAGGCTGGTGCCCGGATACAGCACCGCATGCCCGGCTGGCAGCTTGATGAGCTGCTCGCCGTAGGTATCGGCAATGGCGAGTTCGCCACCGTCATAGTCGTCAGGGCTGTTCAGGAACACGGTGCATGAAATATCGGTCCGCACGCGCTGGGCGTTGCCGGGCACGGCGCGGATGGCGTTGTCCACATGGTTGCCGTAGAAATTGCTGCCGCCGCCGTAGCGGTTGATCCGGGGAGGGAACATTTTTTTCGGCAGAGCAGCGGAAAAGAAAGTGGCGTTGCCTTCAAGCCCCTTCAGCACCATCGCTTGGATGCTGCGTGTCGCTTCGCAGTCGTCGGGAAGCTGTTCGTTGTTTTTGACCTGCGCGGCCTGGATGCCCGCAGTGCTGCGGCCATCGGTCCAGGGCGCAGCGGCCAGTGCCTTGCCGGCAGCCAGCAGATCCTTGGGGGAAAGAATATGGGGAATGGTCAGCAGCATGGTGTGGAGCAGTGTCTCAAAAAAAGCCGCCCCGGGAGTGCGGGGCGACTGGCAGGCGCTGAAAGTCAGCCGGGCGCCTAGAACTTGATCGTTCCGGTGACCTGGAACAAACGGCCTGGTCCGGGAATGTAGTGGCCGCTGTACAACTGATCGGCGTACAGCTTGTCGGTCACATTGCTCAGATTGGCCTTGAGGATGAAGTTTTCGTTGACCTTGTATTCAGCCATCAGGTCGCCCGTGACGTAGCTGTCAACTTCCCAGCCGGGATTGCGGATAGGGGTTTGCTTGCCACGGAAGTTCAGGCCGGCGCCAATACGCCACTGTGGATTGAGTTGGTAGGTGTTCCAGATGCTGCCGCTGACAAAGGGTGTGTTCGACGGGCGCGTCCCCTGTCCTTCAGATCCAACCACGCCAACGTCGATTTTCGCGCTCGGAATCCACATGAAGGAGCCATAAACTTCCCAGGCCGGCGTTGGGCGGCCGCTGAAGTCGATTTCCGCGCCGATGGCATGGCGCTTGCCGGACAGGGTGACCAGATTGGTGACCAGCGGGTCGGTGTTGCGCTCATGCATCTTCGTGGACCGGAACAGCGCCAGCCTCGTCGTGAAACGCTTGTCCGCCGAGTCAAGCTTGGCGCCCAGTTCGAGGTTGATGCTTTTCTCGGGGTCGATGTTGACATTGGCCGAGCTCAATGAATAAGCATCGCCGGAGGTATTGAACGACGTGGCGGCCGACACATGGTAGGAGTGCAGGTCGTTCGGCTGGTACAGCACGCCTAGGCGCTGGCTCCACTCGGAGACTTTCATTTTGTAATTGCGTATCAGCGGTGCCGTGATGGTGTTGCTAGGGATTTCGCACTGCTGCGCAGTGGCACTGGCTGCTGGATCAGGAATGGCGTGGCAGTTGTAGTCGCCCACCAGATTGTCGTAGCGCAGGCCCGCCAGGATTTTCCAGTGCGGCGCGACCTTGATCATGTCCTGCGCATAGACGCCCCAGCCGGTCGATTTGTAATCATTGTTGGTGCGCAGAACCCGCGAGCTTTCATTGATCCAGGCGCCATCATCGGGCGTTCCGGCAGTGGTGCTGGGCTTGACCGGAACCACACCACCTTGCGCAACTGAGCGGGCGGCATAGACAATTTTCTTTTCCTGCGCCAGATCCACCCCGGCCAGCACTTCATGCTGCAAGCCGAGCGCATTGAACTTGCTGCTGAAATCGCTCTGGACAAAAACCGTGTCCAGATCCTGAATTTTTGGCTGAAATTGTCTTGTCAGCACGATGTTGGGACCGAAATTTGACAGGAATGTGTTGGCCGGCAGGCGAATCGTGCTGGCGCGCTGGTCGCGGGTATAGCTGCCTTTTCGCACCTGGGTTTTAAGCTCGCTGCCGCCGTCAAAACGGTAAAGATGCGACAAGGTGCCGTAGGTGGCGCTGCCGTCGTTGTAATCACTGGCCATGCCGTAGAAATTTTGAGGCTCTACTGGCAGCACAGTAGTCGCTGAAACCGGTGCCGTGTTTGAGGGCCTGATCCACGGCAGGCCGTAGTTGATGCCGTTTTTATTGTCCAGGTGGTAGATGCTGGCCGAAAATTCGTTGCGCTCGCCGATGCCCCAGCGGTAAGCAGCAGCCAAGCCTTTTTTGTCCAAGCTGTTGCCTACGCCGTCATTGTCCGCCGTGGTGACCATCGCACCAATGCGCAGCGCAGCGCTTTCGCCGGTCTTCAGGTTGAAGTCGCCCACCACGCGGCGATGGCTGTGGCTGCCCAGCGTCAGGTCAACCTGGTGCTCGTCGATCAGCCGTGGAATCTTGTTGACCTGATTCGCCGCGCCGCCGGTGGAGCCCCGGCCGAACAGCATGGAGGCTGATCCGCGCATGACTTCCAGCCGGTCCAGGTTGAAGGTGTCGCGGTCATAAAAGGCCGGGTCGCGCATGCCGTCGGCAAAGATGTCGCCGGTGGCCGCCAGCGAGAAGCCGCGCAGCTTGATGTCCGACTCGCCGCCTTCAGCCGCCACGAAGGAAATGCCGGACGTGTTTTTCAACGCTTCCTTGAAGGTGTCCAGGTTGCGGTCATCCATCAGTTTTTCAGTGACAACCGTGATGGACTGCGGAATGTCGCGCAGTAGCTGCTTGCCTTTGCCAATGGTGGTTTCGGTAGCGCGTACCGAATCCTTGCCTTCTGGGGCTTCGGCGGTCTCGGTCACCGTCACGGTGCTGAGCGTTTTTTCTGCGCCGCCCGTGCTGGTCTGAGCCCAGCCACCAAAAGAAGCCGCCAGCATCAGCGCACCCAGCGGCAACAAGGCGCGGTCGGACGAGAAAGAGGCCGGTAGGGCAGGTGTTGCGCTGAAAGAAGAATTTTTCGCGCCGTTGCGGCTGGATTTTTTAGTGCGCGCAGGGCGGGCGGAAGGGTGTGCCAAGGGAAGGAGCTCCAAGCAGGTGTCCGGCCTTGTCGGCATCGGAACGGGTTTCAGGGATTGGCTTGGCTGTGCTCTTGGCCGCCCTGTGTGGACGCGAGTTGGCTGGCTTGTAAAGTTACGTGTTGAATTTTATAGTTAATGAGAATGATTCGTAATATATGCAATCGACAAATTTGTTGATTTTCATGAGCTGTCACCGGAAAACAACAACGGGGCACTTCAAGCCCCGTTATTCAATGCGCCAGCGCCTGGCTGGCGGTTTTGGCTGGCTTTGGCCTAGCTGATCTCGCCCATCTGGCTTTGCAGGTAGTTCTGGATGCCGACCTTGCCGACCAGGTCGATCTGGGTTTCCAGGAAGTCGATGTGCTCCTCGGTGTCGTCCAGGATGTGCTGCAGCAAGTCGCGCGAAACATAGTCGCGCACGCTTTCGCAATGGGCGATGCCGTCCTTCACGGTGAGCTGGGCGGCGCTTTCGAGCTTGAGGTCGCATTCGAGCGTTTCAGGCACGTTCTCGCCGATCATCAGCTTGCCCAGGTCCTGCAGGTTGGGCAGGGCGTCCAGCATGAACAGGCGGTCCATCAGGCGGTCGGCATGCTTCATCTCGCCGATGGATTCCTCATATTCTTTCTTGGCCAGCTTGTCCAGCCCCCAATGCTTGTACATGCGGTAGTGCACGAAATACTGGTTGATGGCGGTCAGCTCGTTCTTGAGCTGGGCTTGCAGGAAAGCAATGACTTGTGCGTCGCCTTTCATGAGAGATCCTTGGGGTAAGTTGAAATAAGGGTGATTGTCGGCAAGCGGCAAGTATGCGGCAAGCAGCAACGGCACGGCAGCGCGTCCCAGGCCGGTGCAAGAATGGCCAAGGCATTTTCATGTCGCTGGCTTCAGCCCGTGCGCCAGTTGCGCCCGATTCAAGCCTTTCATGCCTATGGCGCATGCGTTGCCTGCGCAAGCTGCTATTGAAAAAATAGCAATCAAGTGGTGGATGATGCTGAAAAATAGCTGTGAATTTTTCATGCAAATGAGAATCATTCTCATATAATGGCGTGACTTTAATTTCAAGCCAGCCACAGACCGGATGTTTACCGGCCCATGCAGCCAGCGGTTGTCCTCAACTGTTTCCAAGGCTTCATCGTGGCAGCATTGTTTTTACCGGCGCTTCAGGCGGCACCCGCCGCATTTTCGGCAGCGTCTTTTTTCTCCACCCGCTTTTCAGCGCCGTTCGGCGTGGCCAGGCTGTCGCTGCTGGCGGCGCTGGCCTGCGGCTGGGCTTTCACGGCGCAGGCGCAGATCGCCGCAGCTGGCAAGCCGCTGGGGGAGGTGGTGGTCAGCGGTTCGCGCAGCGAGCAGTTGAGCGACGACCTGCCGATGTCGCTCGACGTCATCAATGCCCAGGCGCTGGAAGAAAACCAGGTCGGCGACATCCGCGATGCGGCCCGGTACCTGCCCAACGTGTCGGTCAGGCGGGCGCCGGCGCGCTTCGGCCTGATCGGCGGCGGCAGCGACGGGCGCGGCGGCAATGAAGGCTTCAACATCCGGGGGCTGGACGGCAACCGGGTGCTCTTGATGGTCGATGGCATCCGGGCGCCGCGCAGCTATGTGTTCAGCAGCTATGCCTTCGGGCGCGATTCGTTTTCGATGGACCTGGTCAAGCGCATCGAGATCATTCGCGGCCCCTCGTCGGTGCTGTATGGCTCGGACGGCCTGGCCGGGCTGGTCAACTTCATCACCCTGGAGCCAGCGGATTTTTTGACGCCTGGCCGCACCCTCGGCGGGCGCGCTTCCATCGGCTACAGCGGCGACAACCGGGGCGTGTCAGCCAGCGCCACCGTGGCCGGGCGGGCCAGCGAATCGGTCGAGTGGCTGCTGTCGGCCAGCAAGGGCCACGCCAGGGAAATGGACAACCAGGGCACCAACGACGCGGCCAATGCGGACCGCACCCGGCCCAATCCGCAAACGGATGATGCGACCGCGCTGCTGGGCAAGCTGGTGCTGCGGCCTAGCGCCGCGCAAAAGCATGTGCTGACGCTGGAGCATGTCGAGAAAAAGTCGGCCTACGACCTGCTCACCGCCCGCGCCAAGCCGCCGCTCGCGGCCACTTCGGTGCTCGCCGGCGACGCGCTGAGCACCGCCGAGCGCACGCGCCTGACCTGGGACGCCCGCTACAAGATAGACGGCGCGCTGGTCGACAACCTGCAGACGGTGCTGGGCTACCAGGACGCCGCCTCGCGCCAGTACACCTTCGAGGACCGCAATACCTCTCCCGACCGGGTGCGCGACATGACCTATGACGAGCGCACCTGGCAGGCCGGCGTGCAGGCCGACAAGAGTTTTCGCCTGTCGCCCGACTGGTCGCACAAGCTGACCTACGGCGTGGATTATTCAAGGGCAGAAATCGTCAACCTGCAGACCGGCCAGGTGCCGGCCGCCGGCGAAACCTTTCCGCTCAAGCGCTTTCCGGACACCACCGAATCGAGCGCAGCGCTCTACCTGCAGGACGAGTTCATCAGCGAGCGCTGGAGCGTCACGCCCGGCGTGCGGCTGGACCGTTTCAAGCTCGATGCCAGCCAGGCCGGCTTCACGGGGCAGGCGGCGTCGCTGTCGGGCTCGGCGGTCTCGCCCAAGCTGGGGCTGCTCTACCGGGCCGCGCCCGCCTGGAGCGTCTTCGGCAACTACGCCAGCGGCTTCCGGGCGCCCAACGCCAGCCAGCTCAACGGCTACTTCGAGAACGTGACCCAGTTCTACAAGACCATTTCCAACCCAAGCCTGTTGCCCGAAAAGAGCCGCAACCTGGAAGTCGGGCTGCGCGGCCGGCTGGACCGGCTGACGCTCGATGTGGCCGCCTTCACCGGCCGCTTCACCAACCTGATCGAGGACAACGTGATCGTCGGCGGCGCCGGCGTGGTCGGCAACCCGACGGTGTTCCAGTCGGTCAACATCGGCAATGCCACCATCAGCGGCTTTGAAGTCAAGGGCGTGATGGACTGGGGCCAGCTGGCCGGCGGCCGCGTCAGCATGCCGTTCGGCTACGGCCAGACCCGTGGCAAGAACCGGGACACCGGCCAGGCGCTCAATTCCATCGACCCGGCCATGCTGCACCTGGGCCTGAAATACGCCACGCCCGCCTGGGACGTGCGGCTGAACGCGGTGCGGCACTCGGCCAAGGACGGCAGCGATGTGTCTGTGCAGGCGCCAGCGACCCAGTTCGTCGTGCCCGCCGCCACCACACTGGATGTGGCCGGGCAGTGGCGCATCAGCCCCACGCTGCGCCTGAACACCGGCATTGCCAACCTGACCGACCGCAAGCACTGGAACTGGTCTGACGTGCGCGGGCTGTCGGCTACCACGCTGGTCGCCGACGCCTACAGCCAGCCGGGGCGGCACCTGAATGTCTCGCTGGTGGCCGATTTCTGACGCCGCGTCCAGCACGCCTTTTTCATCTATTTTTCACTGAAAGGAATCCGCATGAGCCAGTTTCCCGACCACGGCATCAACGACCCCGACATCGGGCCGCCGCATGAGAACGACGACCAGAATAGCTACCGGCTGCCCAGCGCCGAAGCCGTGCTGACCGGCACGCTGGCGCTGATGACCGCCTATGCGCGTGGCTGCTGCGACAGCCACCGCGAGCCGATGATGCGAAAGATCATCGACAACTTGTTGCTGCTGTCGCGGTATTCGGCAGCGTCGCCGGGCTTCAGGTCGGCCACTTCCAACTTGCGGGCGATCTGGCTCACCCAGCTTGATCAGCTGCATGAAGCGGCCTGCGGCTGCGCGCCCGCCGATGCGCGGGGCGACCTGCCCGTAGCGCCGTGGCCGGCGTCACCCGGCGCCCAGCCGGCGTTCTGGCACGCCTCGCCGGAGACGATTCAATGAGCGCGGTGCTGCAAACCCAGACCCGCACGGCTGGCGCCACGCCGGCATTGGACATGGCGGGCGCTTCGCTGGAGCCGGGTCGTCTGCGCGAGCAGTTCGAGCTGGCCCGGCGCGGCGGCCAGCGCGCCAGGGACATCGCCCTGAGCCTGGGCCTCAGCGAAGGCCAGGCCATCGCCGCGCATGCCGGCAGCCATGAACACGGCCTGAAGGCTATGCCGCTCAAAGGCCCGTGGGTCGATTTGCTGCAGGCGCTGGAGCTGTGCGGCCCGTTGATGGCGCTGACGTGCAACGAGTCGGTCGTGCATGAAAAAACCGGCGTTTACCAAAACATCAGCGCCACTGGCCACATGGGGCTGGCGCTGGGCGAGGAGATCGACCTGCGGCTGTTCCTGGGCCGCTGGCATGCCGGCTTTGCGGTGCTGGAGCCGGCGGGCGACCCCAAAAATCCGCCGCTGCGCAGCCTGCAGTTCTTCGACCGGCACGGCGTGGCGGTGCACAAGGTGTTCACCCGCCCGCAGACCGACATCGAAACTTTCCAGGACATCGCCGACCAGTTCAGCGACGAGGCCGTCGGCTATGAATTCACGCCGGCGCCGCCCAAGCCAGCGCCGAAACCAGACGCCGAGCTGGATTCGGCCGGTCTTTTGCAAGGCTGGCGCGAGATGACCGACACGCACCAGTTCTTCGGCCTGATCAGCCGCTTTGGCGTGGAGCGCCAGCAGGCGTTCCGGCTGGTCGAGGGGCAGTTCACCGAGTGCGCCGACACCGGCATCGTGCGCAGCCTGCTCGATGCGGCGGCCGCTTCGGGCGCGTCGATCATGGTGTTCGTCAGCAGCAGCGGCTGCATCCAGATCCACAGCGGTCCCATCAGGCGCGTCCAGCCGCTGGCAACGCCCACGGCGCGCTGGCTCAATGTGCTGGACGCCGGCTTCAACCTGCACCTGCGCGAAGACCGCATCGCCCACGCCTGGATCGTGAAGAAGCCAACCGCCGACGGCGTGGTCACGTCGGTGGAAATTTTCGACGCGGCGGGCGAGCTGATGGCGATGTTCTTCGGCAGCCGCAAGCCCGGCATTCCCGAGCAGCAGGCCTGGCGCGACATTGCCGCTGGCTTGCCGCGCCTGCAGGCGCAGGCTTGAAACGAGCAGAGCGCCATTTCATGATTCACCCAGGGACACACGATGAGCAACCCACTCCGCCCGCAGCCCGGCGCCTTGTCGCGCCGCGAGGCCTTGCGTCTTTTCTCACTGCCGGGGGTTTTCGCCGGCTGCGCCCTGTCTGCGGCTGCTGCATCGGCGCAGACGGCCCAGACAGTGACCGGCACGCCAGCGGCGGCGCAGCCGCTGCCGCGCATCGTCTCGGTCAACGGCGCGATGACCGAGATCGTTTACGCGCTCGGCGCCGGGGCGCAGCTGGCCGGGACTGACACCACCAGCCTGTTTCCGCCCGCCGCGCTCGCCACGCCCAAGGTCGGCTACATGCGCCAGCTCTCCGCCGAGGGCTTGCTGTCGCTGCGGCCCGATGCGGTGATCGGCACTACCGAGGCCGGCCCGTCGGTGGTGATGGACCAGATTCGCGGCGCCGGCGTGAAGGTCGAGCTGGTCGAAGCCGACCACAGCTGGGGCGAGCTGCAGCGCAAGGTGGCCGTGGCCGGGCGGGCGACTTCGCGCAGCGCGCAGGCAGCGCTGCTGCAGGCCCGGCTCGATGCGGAATGGGCCGGCGTGCTGGCCCGGGTGGCGCGCCACGCCGGCCGCAAGCCGCGTGCGATTTTCGTGCTGTCGCATGCGGCCAGCCCGCAGGTGGCGGGCAGCCAGACCGCCGCCCATGCGGTGCTCGGCCATGCCGGTTTCGTCAACGCCTTTGCGCCGCCCGGCCAGGCCGCAGCCTTCGCCGGCTACCGGCCGATGACCGCCGAGGCGCTGGTCGGCGCCGCGCCCGATGTCCTCATTACCACCACCCAGGGCCTGCAGGCCAGCGGCGGGCTGGAGAAGTTCTGGTCGCGCCCCGGCCTGGAGCTGACGCCGGCCTACCGCAACCGGGCGCTGCTGGTCTTCGATGCGCTGTACCTGCTGGGTTTTGGCCCGCGCATGCCGCATGCCGTGGCCGAACTGCACCAGGCCTTGCTCAAACTGCCCAGGGTGGCGGCATGAAAAAAGCCATGCAGGAAATCCTGTGCGCCCGCAGCCCCGCCGTGCTGACCTCCGACGAGCTGCGCAGCGCGGTGGCGTTCTACCAGCGCCAGTGGGGCTTTGCCGTGCAGCACCACATCACCGGCGTGATCGCCATCCTGCGGCGCGAATCGGTCACGGTGCAGCTCTGGCAGCGCCGCGCCGACATGGCGCCCGAGCCCATCGCCTGCCGCCTGCTGGTCGATTGCCTGTGCCAGTGGCAAGAGGTGCTGCGGTCGGCGCCCGGCCAGACGCCGCCCACGCTGCTGACGCAGGACTGGGGCATGGAATGGGGCATCAGCGACTGCGATGGCAACCGGCTGCTGCTGGTGCAGTCGGCCAAGCATGCGGCACGGCGCCGGGCCGGGCTGTGATGTCCGCCACGCCTGCTTCTGGGGCGCAAGTCGGCCACCGACGCTGGCCGGCGATCTGGGTGCT
>JAQGNK010000413.1 GCA_028291905.1 Polaromonas sp. | reverse complement strand
GTTGCCGCCAATATATGGTGTGAACTTTGTCAGCTTTTTGAAAGCTCTAGTGTTCTTTTCAAGCTGCTTGCGAACCTGCGCCTGGGTTTCGTCGCTGCCGGGAGCGCCAAAAAACGCTTGGCCGTAGAGTTCGCGCGCCACCAGCTCCAGGTGCAGGTCGATGAAGGTGATCAGCTCGCGCACCTTGGCGGCGGCAAACGGGTCGGCAGGCAGCAGCGGCGGCTGCGGATAGGCCGCCTCGATGTATTCCATGATGGCCTGGCTCTCGCACAGCGCGCCTTGCAGCGTGCGGATGAATGGAATCTTGCCCAGCGGGGAATCGGCCAGCACCGCTTCATCGTGGTTGGGAACCCGTACCGTTTCTTCAGTGAAAGGCACGCCTTTTTCAAGCAGCGCCAGCTTGACCTTGTTGTAATAGTTGGAGGCAGGAAAGCCGCAAAGGGTCAGCATGAGTGATGTCTCCATGAAAAATGGGAACCGCAGTTTAGGCGGACGAGGCGCGGCAGCTTGCAATGACGGCGACAGGCATGGCGCGGCGCGAATGCCGCCAAGGCTTCACCACAGCCGGACCAGCGGTATCAGGCCGAACCAGAGCAGGAAGGTCAGCGACACCGCCATCAGCCCGTCAATGCGTCCGGGCGGCTGACCCGACTTCATGCGCTGGCGCAGCAGCCAGGCCAGCCAGGCGCCATGGGGAATCGCCGCATAGGCCGTGCCGGCGTAGGCGCCGCCGGCCAGGCCGAACCACTGCCAGACCAGGGCGGCGAAGGTGGCCAGCGCGGTGAACACGAGCGCCAGCGCCAGCGCGCCCCGCTGCCCGAAGCGCACGGCCAGCGTGCGCTTGCCAGCGCCAGCATCGGCCTGCAGGTCGGGAATGCCTGACAGGATGATGGAGGGCGGGATCGCCAGCAGCAGCGGCAGGCTCAGCAGCCAGGGCAGCGGGTCATGCCAGGCGCCGCCGACGAAGACGAAACCGCATAGCAGCACGCCGATGCTGTGGGTCAGCGCCACGTCCAGCTCGCCCAGCCCCCGGTAGCTGAGCCTGAGCGGCGGCGCCGTGTAGCCGATGGCCAGCACCGCCAGGGCGCCCAGCAGCACCAGCGCGGCGGATGCGGCGGCGGCCGGCATCAAGGCCAGCAGCCAGGCCGACGCCAGCGCAAAGACCAGCCCCGCCAACCCAATGCCGGCCTTGACCTCGCGCCATGCCAGCGAGCCGTCCACCAGCACCCGGGAGCCGCCGGTGAAGGTGCTGAAAAACCGGTTGTCCCGGTCGCTCTGGAAATCGAGCAGATCGTTGACCAGCACCGTCGCCACCTCCAGCGCGAACAGGGCCAGGTAGCCGATCCAAAACAGCGGGTTGGCAAAGACGCCGCCCGCCGGTGACGCGGCCAGGGCGCCCACGGTGTAGGCCACCCAGGTCATCGGGTAGAACTGCAGCCGCAGGGCCTGGAGCCACGCGCCAGTCTTGCGGCCCAAGCGCTCGGCCCGCGTCAGCCGGCCATGCTGCAGCCGCAGGCCCTGGCGCCGCGCCTGCAGCAGCCACTGCAGGCGCTGGGCGGGACTGGCATTTTTCACCGAGCCGAACACCAGCGAGCGCACCGGGCCGACGCCGCAAAACCCCAGCGTGGCCCGCGCCAGGGCATTGCGGCCGGGCTGGCGGTAGATGAAACGGTGCACCAGCGGCGGCGTGTCCATGGTGGTGATGAGCTGCGCCGAGCGCCCGCCCAGCAGTCCCTGGTAGCCGGTGCCGCCCTCGCAGGTGGCGAAGGAAAAGCCCTCGGTGAAGACCCGGTCCAGGAAACCCTTGAGCAGCGCGGGCGTGCCGCCCCACCAGGTCGGATAGACGAACACCAGATGCTCGGCCCAGTGGATCAGGTCGCGGGCGCGCAGCAGGTCGGGCTCGAAGCGCTGCTGCCGGGGCGATTCGCTGTGCACGTAGGGGTCGAAATCGAGCGTCGCCAGGTCGAGCCGGCGCACCTCCACGCCTGCCTGCCGGGCGCCTTCGGCAAAGGCGCCAGCCAGCGCGCCGCACAGGCTGGCGGTGCGGTTGTGCCCCAGAACGACCAGAACCCTCATGAAAGCCCCTCCCCTGTTTTTTTCATTCTGGCCGAAAGACTGACGCCAGCCGACAATGCGCTGCCCATTCTCCACAATCGCCCGAGCCGGCATGACGGACAGCCGCGCTCATCACACTCAGGAGTTACTTGAATTGCACAAATCATTTGTTCTGGCCGCGCTCCTCTGCGGCGCGCTGCCTGCATGGTCGGCGCCAGCAGCGCCAGCAGCGCCAGTTGTGCCAGCCCAGGCCGGGCCGCACCCGATTGAGGGCAGCTGGCGCTGGACGCTGCCAGCCCAGAAATGCACCGAGGCCTGGAACTACCAAAGCGGCGGCCTTCGGACCAGCACCAGCGGCGAGGAAGTGCTGCAAAGCCGTTATGAGATCACGCCCATGCCCAGCCTGCTCGGGTTTTACCGGATCAGCGAAACGGTCACCGAGTCCAACGGCAAGCCTGACTGCGCCGGCGACCTGCATGAACTCACCGGCGAGCCGGTCGTGCGCTTCATCCAGTTCAGCCCCAGGCAGGACCAGCTGATCGTCTGCAAGGCGGAATCGCTCAAGGCATGCTTCGGCCCGCTCAAACGGCTGACTCAATAGCAGGCAACGCCTGCACCGGCAGGCCCTAGCCCGAGGCATGCAGGCCTTGGCCTTGTGCGGGCGCCAAGCTCCACAGCCATGAAAACGCTATTTTTTTAATAGCGCATGGCGCATATGCTGCCTGCGCTGGAGGCATGAAACGCACTAAAAACCGGATGAAGACCGGCTTTGCGCCAGTAACGCCCATCAGCCATCGGTGCCGCGCCCCTCTGGCGTCCTCCGGCGCGGCCCGGTCCACTGCTGCCCAACCTCCAGGCCGCCTCGAAAATTGCCAGCCATTCCCCAGGGCGGTGCAGTCAAGGCGCGCAGCGCGCCATCGTCGTGCATTTGGGCAAATTCGCACCATTTTGGTGTAAACGTTTCATTTTAATACTCTATTGAATCAAACGATTTACTCTGCTACAGTGGCTTCACCGGACAGCGGATGCATGCGCAATGCCGGCAACCTCAACCGAAATTCACCCGGAGTCACCCAGCATGAAATTCAATAAACCTGCAGCTCTCCTTGCGCTTGCCGCGTTTGCATCGCTGCCCGCGCTTGCCGCCGACTGGACGGTGGGCGCCAACGTCGGCAACGTGCCCTGGGAATTCCAGGACGCCGGCGGCAAGATCGTCGGCTTCGAGATCGACCTGGTCAACGAAGTCGCCAAACGCGCCGGCAAGACGGTGCAGATCGAGAACATTCCGTTCAACGGCCTGTTTTCGGCCGTGCAGTCCGGCCGCATCCAGATTGCGGTGTCCTCCATCACCATCACGCCCAAGCGGCTGGAGTCGGTGGCCTTTGCCCAGCCCTACTACGACAGCGACCAGTCGCTGTCGGTGCTGAAGACCGCGAAGATACAAAAGCTCGAAGACACCGCCGGCAAGACCATCGGCGTCGATACCGGCTCGACCGGCGACATGTACGCCACGCAGAACACCGCCAAGTACAAGATCGCCTCGATCTCGCGCTACGAAGGCCTGGCGCCCGCCATGCTGGACCTGGCATCGGGCCGCATCGACGGATACATCAGCGACATTCCGGCGGTCGAGTACTACATCAAGGACAAGCCGCAGTACCGCATTGCCGCCCGCATCCCGACCGGCGAGC
>JAQGNK010000342.1 GCA_028291905.1 Polaromonas sp. | reverse complement strand
CCCAGTCAGCCGCAGTGCTTCGGGCCTTGCCCACGCCGGCAGCAAGAACCCAGGCCCGACGCCATAATTCCTTCATGGTCAGACCCACCCAACTCCTTCACCCCCAGCGCGAACCCGCCCCCACCCGACCCGCCGCCACCGTGCTGCTGCTGCGCGACACTGCGCAGGGCCTGGAAGTGCTGATGACCCGGCGCTCCAGCACAGCCAGTTTCGCACCGGGCGCCTACGTCTTTCCGGGCGGCGGCATTGACCCGGCCGACGCCACGGCCCATGCGCAATCGACCCGGCGGCCCGGCCAGGGCGACCTGCACCTGACCCAGGCCATCGCCGCCATCCGCGAAAGCTTTGAAGAGCTGGGCATCCTGCTGGCGCGCCATGCCGACGGTCGCCATGCGACCGCGCAGGACATCGCCGGGCTCGACCGCCATGCGCCGTTTGTCGCGCAGTGCCAGGCGCGCGGGCTAGTGCTGGCCGGTGCCGATGTGTTCGTGCTGGCCCACTGGACCACCGACCGCGACTTGCCGCGCCGCTTCGACGTGCCCTTCCTGGTTGCCCGCATGCCCGAAGGCCAGGTGCCGGTGGCGGATGAAAACGAGCAGTTCGAGCCCGTCTGGATGCGCCCCGCCGAGGCGCTGGCCCGGCATGCGGCGGGCGGCTTCTTCATGATCTTCCCGACGCTGCGCACGCTGGAGCGGCTGCGGCACCATGCCGGCGTGCAGGACGTGCTGGCGTCCTGCGCGTCGGGCCAGCCACTGTGGACATCGTGCCCCCGCGCTGGCTGGCTGGCAGGCCAGGAGGCACGCTACATGGAGCATGAGGCGCCCTACGGCGAACTGGCGCTCGCCAGCCCCGACGGCCAGCTGGTGCATTCGCTCGACTGGCAATTTGAAAAGCCGGTGGCGTTGCTGAAAAACGTCATGCGCCTGACCGCCCCCAACCCCGGCCTGATGACCGGGCCGGGCACCAACAGCTACATCGTCGGCACGGCGGCCACCGGCTACATCGTGATTGATCCGGGCCCGGACGATGCTGGTCACATCGCTCGCCTGCACCAGGCGACGCAGGGCCGCATCCAGGCCATCGTCTGCACCCATTCGCACCCCGACCATTCGCCCGGCGCTCGGCCGCTGCAGGCGCTGTGCGGCCATCGCCCGCCGATCCTGGGCCTGCCGTCGGCTGCCACCGCGCGCGCCGACTCGCGCTTCGAGCCCGACCGGGCGCTATCAGATCAGGAGCTGCTTGCGCTTGCGGGACAAGGCCAGGAGCACACCTTGATGGTGGTCTTCACCCCCGGCCATGCCGCCAACCACGTCTGCCTGGTGCTGGTCGAAGACGGACTGCTGTTCTCGGGCGACCACATCCTCAATGGCAGCACCACCATCGTCAACCCGCCCGACGGCGAGATGACGGCCTACCTCGATTCGCTGGACCGGCTCCACGGCCTGTGCGGCAGCCACGGCATCGACTTCATCCTGCCGGCCCACGGCCATGTGCTGGGCGCCGCGCCGCAGGCGATTGCCCAGCTCAAGGCGCACCGGCTCAAGCGCGAGGCCAAGGTGGCCGCCGCGATGCAGGCCCGGCCCGATGGCACGCCGCAGGACTGGGTGGCGCTGGCCTACGACGACACCGACCCGCGTGTCTGGCCGATTGCCCTGCGCTCGCTGCAGGCGCATGTGGACCGGATCAGGGCGCTGCAAGCCGGCGCTTGAGGAAAACCCCTATAAATCCGGCTGGCAATTCATTGCGGAGCCTTATACTTTTATTCAGTTGTTCAGCTGCCTGATGGGTTCGGGCCGATGGAATGACATTATTTATCCAACCTTTCACCGGATGCCCCATGCCAACGATCACCACACGAAACTTCCTTAAAACCTCCAGCCTCCTGGTGGCCGGTCTTGTACTGGCAGCCTGCGGCAAGCAGGAGCCGCCATCGCCAAGCGCCAGCGCGCCCGCCCCAGCCCCGGCAGCAGCGCCAGCGCCGCCACCTGCCGCCAAGGTGTACGTGGTCGGCACCGACGCCGCCTATGCCCCGTTTGAATCGCAGAATGAAAAAGGCGAGATCGTCGGCTTTGACATCGACGTGGTGAAGGCCGCCGCTGAAAAGGCTGGCATCGAGGTGAAGTTCCTGAACACGCCGTGGGAAGGCATCTTCAACTCGGTCGCGCAGGGCGACCGCGACCTGCTGGTCTCGTCCATCACCATCACCCCTGAGCGCAAGCAGACGCTGGACTTTTCCGACCCGTACTTCGATGCGCAGCAACTGATTGCCGTGAAGAACGATTCCAAGATCGCCAAGTTCGACGACTTGAAGAAACTCAAGGTCGGCGTGCAGAACGGCACCACCGGCGACGAGGTCATCACCAAGCTGCAGGGCAAGGAAAGCGCCAATGTCAAGCGCTTCGAGTCCACGCCGCTGGCGCTGAAAGAGCTTGAAGGCGGCGGCGTCGATGCCGTGGTGGCCGACAACGGCGTGGTCGTTCACTACGTCAACAACAACCCCGGCTCCAAGTTCAAGACCATTGCCGACAGCAGCTTTGCCTCCGAGCAGTACGGCATTGCCGTCAAGAAGGGGAATGCAGAATTGCTGGAAAAAATCAACAAGGGCCTGGCCGCCATCAAGACCGACGGCACCTACAACCAGATCTACACCAAGTACTTCGGTTCAGCCCCGGCAGCGGCTGGCGCAGCCACCCCGGCCAGTGCCGCAGCACCGGCGCCGGTCGCCGCCGCCTCCAAGTAAAGCCTGAACCCGCCTGAAGCACGCCCCTGCCCGGCCTTGCCGCCGGTGCGGGAGCGGCGCCACAGGGCAGCCGGGCCTTCCGCCAGCCGCATCCGCGCTGAATGCAAATGGCCCGGTTTCAGGTGACAGTCAAGCATGGGCTCAGCTTGTAAAAAGCTTGTCCCGCGCCGCCTGGGTAATCGCCGCCACGCACGGATGGGTGATGCGCCGCTCGACCGACACTGCAAAAAAGTCCTCCACCATCTCGTCGGTGCCACCGATCATCTCGACGCCGTACTGCGCCAGCGTTTCGGCCTCCAGCACGCTGGCCGACATGAAAATGCCGCGTCCTTCCCGCCCGAAGGCCTTCATCAGCGCGCCGTCATCGAACTCGCCAATGATGCGCGGGTGAATCTGGTGCTTGATAAACCAGCTGTCGAGCTGCTTGCGCACCGATGACGCCGCGCCCTGAATCAGCATTGGCGCGTCGTTCAGGCACTGTGGAAAGCTGCCTTTCAATGTCTTTTTCAGCGCCGCCGTGCAGAAGAAACTCATCGGCGTGCTGCCCAGCGGGTGATTGAAGGCCTTGATGCTGACGCGGCCCGACATCGGCTCGTCGGCCAGCACCAGGTCCAGCCGGTGCAGCGCCAGCTGGGCCAGCAGATCGGGAAACTTGCCCTCGCTGCAGATCAGCCGCACCGGCTCCGGCAGCGACAAGGCCGGCGCCAGCAGCCGGTACACCACCGACTTGGCCACCGAATCGGCCACGCCGACCCGGAACTCCAGGGTTTTGCGGCCGCCGCTGGCTTGGCGCAGGGCGGTTTCCATTTCGGCTCCCAGGGTAAAAATCTGGTCGGCATAGCCCAGCGCCAGCCGCCCTTCGTCGGTCAGCTCCAGCTGGCGCCCGCTTTTGCGAAACAGCTGGCGCCCCAGCCAGGCCTCCAGCAGCTTGATCTGCCCGGAAAGCGTCTGCGGCGTGGTGTGCAGCTGTTCACCGGCACGAACAATGCCACCGGCCTTGGCGGTAACCCAGAAATAGTGAAGATGCTTGAAGTTCAAAGCGGAGTTTTCCTGTTGAAAGTCTTGGGAAGCTACTGTCAAACTACTTGATTGATCGTATTTTTCGAAATTAAATGGATTTAAATACGAATTTACACGAACTAAAAACATTTATATAGTGAGCGCCATCACATCATTTCTTGATGTGCAAAGGAGATACAAGATGCGCCTGAGCACCAAAAGCCGCTTTGCGGTAACCGCCATGATCGATATTGCCCTGCAAGGCAATGCCGGACCGATATCGCTGGCCGACATCAGCACGCGCCACCAGATTTCCGTGTCCTACCTGGAGCAGCTGTTCAGCAAGTTGCGCCATTCCGGCCTGGTCGAAAGCACCCGCGGCCCTGGCGGCGGCTACTCGCTGAGCCGGGCCAGCGAAACGATTTCCGTGGCCGACATCATCGGCGCGGTCGAGTCCGAGTTTCACAAAGGTGGCAAAGACGCCAAGCCGTTGGCAGACCAGCATGGCTCAAGCGAAGCCATGACGCAGGAGCTGTGGGCCACGCTCAACACCAAGATGGTCGAGCACATGCAGTCGATCAGCCTGCGCCAGCTGGCCAGCGAGCAGCGCGCCAAGGGGATAAAAATCGCCGCCCGGCCGGTCAAGCGCGGTGTGTACAGCGCGCCCAAGCCCAAGCAGGTGCAGACCACGGCGCCGAACTCGGTTTTTGCGCTGGGCCGCTCGCTGCTGGGCAGCCACTGAGCGCCCTATACCAGTGAGGGCAGTGAGGGCAGTGAGGGCAGTGACGGCCGATGGAATATAAAGTGTGAAGCCCGCCGATAAGCCGGATTCTGTGCGCCGGGCCGGCCTGCCCTGAAGCAGGCCGGCCCGGTGTGACCGCCATTAATCTGGGCCGGGGGTCGCCCACCCGGCTCGGTGCCACCTACCCGCCAGCTCCGCGGAACCACGTCAACGCTGGCCTATTTGGTGTTGCTGCGCGTAGAGATTGCCCG
>JAQGNK010000359.1 GCA_028291905.1 Polaromonas sp. | reverse complement strand
GAAATGACCGAGGGGACGGCCCGGCCCTTCATCGACTTCCAGGACGTCTGGCTCGCGTACAACGACGAGCTGCTGCGCGAGGGGCAGTTCGCCGTGGAGGCGATCGACCTGCAGGTGCGGCAGGGCGAGTTCATCGCCATCGTCGGACCTTCGGGTTGCGGCAAGTCGACCTTCATGAAGCTGGCGACGGGGCTGCGCAGCCCTTCGCGCGGCCGCATCCGGATCGACGGCCAGCCCGTGACCGGGCCGCTGAAGGTGTCGGGCATGGCGTTTCAGGCGCCCTCGCTGCTGCCCTGGCGCACCACGGTCGACAACGTGCTGCTGCCGCTAGAGATCGTCGAACCCTACCGCAGCCAGTTCAAGGCCAGGCGCAAGGAATACGAGGAGCGCGCCCGCAAGCTGCTGCAAAAGGTCGGCCTGGGCGGCTACGAGGACAAGTTTCCGTGGCAGCTGTCGGGCGGCATGCAGCAGCGGGCCAGCATCTGCCGGGCGCTGATCCATGAGCCCAAGATGCTGCTGCTCGACGAGCCCTTCGGCGCGCTCGACGCCTTCACGCGCGAGGAGCTCTGGTGCATCCTGCGCGATTTGTGGACCGAACAGCAGTTCAACGTGATCCTGGTGACGCACGACCTGCGCGAGTCAGTCTTTTTGGCCGACACGGTGTATGTGATGAGCCGCAGCCCCGGCCGATTCGTCGTCAAGCGCGAGATCGACCTGCCGCGCCCGCGTGAGCTGGAGTTGACCTACACCCAGGAATTCGCCGACATCGTGCTCGAATTGCGCGGCCACATCGGCGCCTTTCGCAAGCCGGCGGCGAGCGCCGCACCCGCAGCGCCCAAGGCCTGAGCGCCGACTTCAGATGTCCGAATTTCCAAGCCCACAACAAGCCCCATGAACCATAAACAAATCGAGCGCTGGGCGCCCTGGCTGCTGCTGGTCGTCGTGATCGTGCTGTGGCAGATCATCTGCTCGGCCTTCGCCATTTCGGAATTCATTTTCCCCAGCCCCTGGCGCATCTGGACGCAGCTGGTCGAATTCAAGGGACTGATCGCCGGCCATGCCTGGCGCACCTACTGGGTGACGATGGCGGGCTTCGGCCTCGCCATCGTGGTCGGCGTGCTGCTCGGTTTTCTGGTCGGCAGCTCGCGCCTGGCCTATGCCGCGCTGTACCCGCTGATGACGGCCTTCAACGCGCTGCCCAAGGCGGCGTTCGTGCCGATCCTTGTCGTCTGGTTCGGCATTGGCGCCGGGCCGGCGATTTTGACGGCTTTCCTGATCTCGTTTTTCCCGATCATGGTGAACATCGCCACCGGGCTGGCAACGCTGGAGCCCGAGCTCGAAGACGTGCTGCGGGTGCTGGGCGCCAAGCGCTGGGACGTGCTGGTCAAGGTCGGCCTGCCGCGCTCCATGCCCTACTTCTACGGCTCGCTCAAGGTCGCCATCACGCTGGCCTTCGTCGGCACCACGGTATCGGAAATGACGGCGGCCAACGAAGGCATCGGCTACCTCTTGATCTCGGCCGGCTCGGCCATGCAGATGGGCCTGGCCTTTGCCGGGCTGATGGTGGTAGGCGCCATGGCGATGGTGATGTACGAGCTGTTCAGCCTGGTTGAAAAACACACCACCGGCTGGGCGCACCGCGGCTCGCAGGGCGGCTGAGCAGGACATTGAGCATGCTCACGCCCGACCAGACCATGCGCCACCTGCAACGCGCCAACGACGTGGCCCGGCGCGCCATGTCGCTCGGCCGCCACCCGTTCGGCGCCATCCTGGTGGCGCCCGATGGCGAGACGGTGCTGGCCGAGCAGGGCAATGTGAACACGGTGAACCACGCCGAATCGGTCCTGGCGCGGCATGCGGTTCTCAATTACAGCGCCGATTACCTGTGGAACTGCACGCTGGTCACCACGGTCGAGCCCTGCGCCATGTGCGCGGGAACGCAGTACTGGGCGCATATCGGCCGGCTGGTGTTCGGCATGGCCGAAGCGCGCCTGCTGGGCCTGACAGGCAACCACGGCGAGAACCCGACAATGGACCTGCCCTGCCGCGAGGTGTTCGCCCGGGGCCAGAAGGCCATTGAGGTGATGGGTCCGGTGCCGGAGATGGAAGAGGCGATTGCCGCGCTGCACCGGCAGTTCTGGGCTGCGGAACCCTGAACCGGCCGGCGTGCGGGCTTGCCGGCCCGAACCGCCGCCGCATCGGGATTTCAGCCAGAATTCATGAAAATAATGCCTGCGGCGCTTATCCTGCAAGCGCTGGCAGCTATATTTTTTATAGCGAAGCCCTGATCCTGAAAATTTCGCTCTCGCCATGCCGGGCCAGCAGGTCCATCAGCTTGCAGCGGATCAAGATACCCGGCCGGTCGGAGTCCATCGAATACTCGACGCCGCGGCGGCGCAGGTCCACCAGCGCGTTGGGGTCGGTCGATTCCAGGATGTCCTTGTCCTCGCGGGTGATCTCGTCGTCGAAATCAATCAGCATCCGGGCCGGGCAGTCGGACTCCAGGTCGTTGCGAAACAACCATTGGCACAACTGCATGCGGCCATCGTCGATCGGCGTGAAGCAGTTGATGATGATGTGCCGGATGCCCGACGGGTATTCGATGTCGAGCCGGCGCGAAAACGGCAAATAGTAGGCGTTGCGCATGTGGCGCTGGGTGATGGCGTCCGTCACGCCGCTGATGC
>JAQGNK010000322.1 GCA_028291905.1 Polaromonas sp. | reverse complement strand
GATCAACTGTTGAAAATCGTTCAGGCCCTGGGTAGTCTTAAACAGAAGGAAATGTGATGCAAATTAAAAAAGTATTAGTCGTGGATGACTCGAAAACCGAGTTGATGTTTTTAACGGATTTGCTGGTCAAAAACGGATTTACCGTAAAGACCGCGGAAAATGCAGAAGATGCATTTCGCCGTCTGGCTGAAGATAAGCCTGAATTGATTCTGATGGATGTTGTGATGCCGGGACAAAATGGCTTTCAGTTGACTCGTGCAATTGCGCGTGATCCGCTGTATTCAGATATTCCAATCATGATGTGTACCAGTAAAAACCAGGAAACGGATCGAGTTTGGGGTATGCGGCAGGGAGCCCGTGATTACATTACCAAGCCTGTTGATGCCGGAGAGTTGATGGCAAAAATCAAGGCACTTGGCTGATTTGGCTATAAAACCATAATATGGCTAACAGACAAGCTCTAAAAGAGCTGCAGACGCGTCTTGCGGAAAGATTAAAACTTGCCCGAACTGAAGGTATCGCGCCGCTGTGGCTTGCCGTTCAGGCTGGAAGCAAAAAATATCTGTTTCCCCTGGCTCAATCTGGCGAGATTTTTCCTTGGGTGAGTATTCAACCCGTCTCGTATTCACAGTTCTGGTTTTTGGGTGTCGCCAACTTGCGTGGCGGTCTTTATGGGGTGGTTGACTTGGCTTGTTACGTAGGCGGTCAAACAACTCAAGCTAGAAACGAACTTGCCCGAACGGATTCGCGTCTCGTTTCTTTGAATAGCGCACTTGAGGTTAATTGTGTATTGTTGATCGATAAGCTGGCTGGGCTGCGAAAGCAGGACGCTTTTATTGATTTTTCAGAACGGGCACCAGAAGCTCCTGAATTTTTTGGCAATAGGTACATTGATTTAAACGGTGAAAGCTGGCAGGAAATCAATCTCCAACTGCTTGCTCAACAAGTTAATTTTTTGGCCATTGCTGCTTAGCGTTCTTTCTTACTCTGTTTTACCCGAAGGCTTACCAATGTCTGTTATTGAAAATATCCAGAAGATGCTTAAAACCAGGTCAAATCAGCCTGAAGACAGTATGGTCCTGGCCTCTGCGGGAATAGAGCGTGATTCTCTTGCCGGTAAAAAAATAAATGAAAATGCCCGGCTTTCTTCTGCGGAAGGTCAAGAGGAGATTTTTGCGCCAAGCAGCATGGCTCTGAATGAAGAGCGTGCGCAAGTCAACACTGAATTACTAAGTCTTCCCGTACTTGGTGTGCGTACACTGGGCCAGCACCAGAAAATTTTGGTTGTAATGCTGGCTATAGCCGTCACCGTTTTGGGTTTTGTAACGGTTTTTGCTTTGAACAAAGCAGAGCGTGTTGCCCAGCAGGTGGCGGCAACTGGACAGTCCTTGATGCAATCGCAGCGGCTGGCAAAATCCACATCGCAAGCACTGGTGGGTAGCGCTCAAGCCTTTCCTGATGTACGGGAAAGCGCTGATGTACTGGCTAAAACCGTTCGTGGAATGAAGTCTGGCGATGAAAGCTTGCGCCTGACTCCGGTAAATGCCGCTTTACAGCCTGAAGTTGAAAAAGTTACGCCACTGGTGGAGCGTGCAGAGCAAAACGCCAATATTGTCATGGGTCAGCAAACCATTCTGCTGCAAGTGGGCGAAGCGCTGCGTACCATCAATCGTCAGTCTTCGGATTTGCTTGAAATTGCCGAAACGGTTTCATCGCTCAAGCTTCAGCAAAATGCTGCGCCAACAGAAATTTCAGCATCAGGTCAGCTGGTGATGCTTACACAGCGAATTGGTAAGTCCGCCAACGAATTTCTCACTATGGAAGGTGTGAGTCCTGAAGCCGTGTTCTTGCTAGGCAAGGATTTGAATTCATTTAAAGAAATTGCCCAAGGCTTGCTTGAAGGCAGTCCTGAATTGCGTCTTGGCGCCTCTAAAGATGCGCAGACCCGTGAGCGCCTTGAGGCTTTGGTAGCACTTTATGAAAAAACGCGGGTGCAGGCAGGTGCTATTTTAGGTAACTTGCAGGGCTTGGTTTCTGCCCGTGAGGCGCAGGCCTCGATCATTGCTGATAGTGAACCATTGCGTCGAGACCTTGAAGATCTGCAGAGCAAGCTCTCTTCTCAAACTGGCTTGGGCGCTGGCGCGCTTTCGACACTGCTGGTTGCTGCTATTGTTGCGCTCTTATGCGCTGCAGGCTTGGCTCGGTTACAGGTTAAGGACAGCCAGCAACGCCAGGCAGTCGCTGAAGGTCAGCGTCAAGATGCGAAAAGCCAAGAGCAGGATGCCAAGCGCGTCAATGATGCTAACCAGGCAGCTATTTTGCGTTTGATGAACGAGTTGCAGACAGTGGCTGAAGGAGATCTAACGCAAGAAGCGACTGTGACTGAAGATATTACAGGCGCTATTGCGGACTCGGTGAATTACACCGTGGAGGAATTGCGCCAACTGGTAGGCAATGTTCAGAGTACGGCAACTCGTGTGGCACAAACGACAGCACAGGTAGAAAATACATCGACCGAGCTTCTGGCTACTTCGACCGAGCAGTTGCGAGAAATTCGGGAAACTGGTCAGTCAGTACTTGACATGGCTATTCGAATCAACGAAGTGTCCACGCAGGCGCAAGAATCTTCCTTGGTAGCGCGCCAGTCGCTGACGGCTGCCGAGTCTGGACTGCAAGCCGTGCAAAATGCCATCGGTGGTATGAACTCAATTCGCGATCAGATTCAGGAAACCTCCAAGCGCATCAAGCGCTTGGGTGAATCGTCCCAAGAAATTGGTGAAATTACCGAGCTGATTTCAGATATTACCGAACAAACCAACGTGCTGGCTCTCAATGCCGCCATTCAAGCGGCGTCAGCAGGTGAGGCTGGTCGTGGTTTCTCGGTGGTTGCCGAAGAGGTGCAACGTCTGGCTGAACGTTCTGCGGATGCAACTCGCCAGATTTCAGCACTGGTTAAGGCCATTCAGACCGACACGCAGGATGCGGTTGCTGCTATGGAACGGTCAACGCAAGGTGTAGTTGAAGGAGCCAAGCTTTCAGACAGTGCTGGTACAGCACTTACAGAGATTGACCAGGTATCGCGCCATCTTGCTGATCTGATTGCGCAGATTTCAGATTCTGCTTCCAAGGAAGCAGCGTCTGCGAATGTGGTGGCAGACAATATTCAGCATATTTTCGTTGTAACGGAGCAAACCGGCGAAGGTACCCGTTCCACGGCACAGCAGGTACGTGACCTCTCCCGCATGGCTGAAGAACTGCGTCAATCCGTGTCACGATTCAAGATCGCTTGACACGACTGCCTGATGTCCTGACTGAAAATTTCAATTCCTGAACCTGCCTGTTATTTATGCACTCCATGGTCACGAATTCAACCGCCGCAGAACCCGATTTCGCTATAAATGACTTAGGTCCGCTGGCTTGGGTGCTTGATGAGCTTCGAAAATCGCTTGAGAGTGCGTCTAAGGCATTAAAGCGCTTCACATGGGATGCGGATATAGGCCGTGGATCCGATCTGGCTGCTATAGATGCGAGTCAATTACGCATCGCACGGCAGCAACTGCATCAGGCAGTTGGCGCTCTGGAACTGATTGGCTTAGCAGGACCTGCACTGGTGCTCAGGGCCATGGAGGCGGCTGTTCAAAAGTTTTTGCAACAACCTGAGCTTTGCAGTCAGGATGCGGTTGCAAAAATCGAGCATGCCAGCTTTGCTTTAACAGAGTATCTTGAAGGCGTCTTGGCAGACAAGCCGGTTTCTGCTGTGTCATTGTTTCCGCAGTACCGTGATGTGCAGGAGCTGGTCCGGGCCGAGCGTATTCATCCTGCGGATTTATGGCCCTATGAGTGGCGCTGGCTGGAGCCTCAACTGTCTGTTATGCCGGCGGCGCGTCATTATGATGCCGATGCCCGTGCCATTCTTGATCAGTCTGTGCTTAAGCTTATGAAAGGAAAAGCTCCGCAAGCTGCCCGGAGCCTCAAGGATTTGAGTCTTGAGTTCGCGTCAAATCAGACTGAACGGCAACCAAGGATTTTTTGGTTGATTGCGGCAGGGTATTTTGAAGCAGTTGCACACAAGCTGCTAGCCTCTGACCTGTATGTAAAACGTGCAGCTTCCCGAATTTTGCTACAGTACGCTTCATTGGCAAAAGGTGATATTTCCATTTCGGAACGCTTGGTGCTGGACCTGCTTTTTTTCTGTGCGCAGGCTGTATCAAATCGGGCTAGTGACACTCCAGCTTTATCGGCAGTGCGCCTAGCCTATGGACTGACAAGATTCAAGCCCGTTGATTACGAACTGGTGCAATTCGGTCGTTTCGATCCAGCGCTTCTTGCGCAAGCACGCAAGCGGATTGTTTTAGCCAAGGACGCTTGGTCTTCCCTTTGTGCCGGTGAGACCAGCAAAATCAAACTTGTAGCTGACCAGTTTAGTCTTGTTACAGACTCGCTACGCAAGCTTCATTCAGCCAGCGAGTCACTTGCTCAGGCATTGACTCAGGCCATTGAAACCACAGTGCGCACAGGTCAGGCACCTGCTGTGCCGCTGGCAATGGAGGTTGCTACGTCTGTACTTTATCTGGAGGCGGTATTTGAAGATCTAGATCCTGCTGATCCTCAATTGACAATAAGAACTAATAGCTTGGCCGAGCGTTTAGAGGGAGTAAAAAATGGCGGCGAACCCCAACCTCTTGAAGCTTGGATGGAGGAGTTATATCGTCGTGTCAGTGATAAGCACACTATGGGCAGTGTGGTTAGTGAATTACGCATTTCTTTGGGTGAACTTGAAGCTTCGCTAGATGCGTTTTTTCGTAATCCTCAGAATAAATCAAGTTTGCAATTAGTACCAGGACAGTTGCTGCAAATGCGCGGCGTGATGTCTGTGTTGGGAATTGATCAAGCATCCAAGGCTATCTTGTATATGAAAAGCAGCGTTGAGCAAATGCTTGACACTGAAATTGATGAGAAATTAGTCCGTACTGCAGGTATCTTTGATCAGCTTGGTAATAATTTAGGCGCGTTGAGCTTTCTTATCGACATGCTTGACTATCAACCTGTTTTGGCAAAAAAGCTGTTTATTTATGATGAAGAAAAAGGCGAACTCAAGCCAATGATGGGGCGTTCCGTCAATCTGACCGATGCTGCTGCAAAGATTACTGTTAATAATGACCTAGTAGAGTTTGAATCGATTACGGATGCCAGTCTCAACGACGCAAAAGCTGTTGATCAGTTAATGCGGGCCGATGTTGAACTAAATGTTGAAAAAGACAGTGTTGATCAACTGGTGGCTGCCGCAGTGGAATCGGCGCAGGCTATTGATTTAATGGATGTGAAAGCAGCCATGACACTTGCTGATCCAGCCGATTTTGAAGAAGATGATTTGCGGGATATTTTCCTTGAAGAGGCCAAGGAAGTAACTGGCAATGCATCCCAAGCACTCAAAACACTTGCCAATGATCCTGCAGACAGTGAGCAATTAACGGTATTGCGACGTGCTTTTCATACCCTTAAGGGTAGCGCGAGAATGGTTGGATTGAGAGAGTTTGGGGAAGCAGCATGGGCAATGGAGCAAATGCTCAACAGCTGGCTTGCTGATCAAAAAACATCCACCAAGGAATTTCGCACTTTATGTTCCGAGGTTATTTCTGGTTTTGAACGCTGGATTGCCGACATATCGACTAACCAGGATAGCTTGTGGTCTGCCATTCCTTTTTGTAGCAGCGCAGATGCTATGCGTCTGGAAAGTCGCTATATTGCGCTGATCTTGAGTGGTAAAACAATTGAACCACTTGCAATGCCTTCCATTAGTAAGGTTTCTTTGATTGAAAATCAGCTTCTGGCTGAGGACCAATCCGTTACAACGCCAGGAGAAATACTTGTCGAGCAGACGGAGGCAGAGATTGAATTCGATCAACTTTTCTCAGTACCTTCTGAAATATATACCCAAGTTGCAGCACCGGAAGTACCAGAAGTTGCAGAGGTAGTTGAGTTGACCGGAAATGACTTCGACTTGTATTTTGACCTTCCTGCGGAAAATTCAAGTGCTGTTCAAGTCAATTCTCCTCAGCCGGTGGAGTTGTCCTTTGCCGAAACAGAGCCCGAGGCTGTTTCCGTCAAGGCAGAAAATATTTTTAATGCCTCTGAGGCAGAAAAAGAAGACGAATCAATCAAGGTCATTGGTGACTTGAAAATTGGTATTCCTCTTTACAATGTTTATTTGGCTGAGGCTGATGAATGGTCTCGCCGTTTGGTGAATGAAGTAGCTGAATGGGCACTTGAGAGCGAACAGCCTGTAAGCGCTTCCTCTATAGCGTTTGCTCATTCATTGGCAGGAAGCTCTGCAACTGTCGGTTTCATTGCTTTGTCTGAAATGGCACGCGCACTGGAGCATGCCTTGACCAATTCTCGTAATCACCATAGCCATGGTGCGTCTGCTTATGGTCAGCTGTTTATTGAAGCTTCTGAAGATATACGCCGTTTGCTGAATCAGTTTGCAGCTGGTTTCTTGAAAACTCCCCAGCCTGGGCTTCTTGACCGGTTGAATCAACTGGAGTTTTCAGACTCGGTCATGCCGCAAGCATACGAAGACCAAGATATTCAACCCTTTGTTGATGTTGCCTCTGCAGACACTGAAAAAATTAATCTAGCTACTTCGCATGCTGAGGTCGGTTCCAAGCTACAGGCTGAAAATCAGCCACTTTTCCCAGCCCTCGTTATTAATGCAGTAATAGCTCAGCCGGTAGCTGTTTCTGCTCAGCCAGAAGCAGTGACTTTGGTGTTTAACGATGACGTTGATGCAGATATAGATGCTGTTGATGCGATTGATCCTGATTTGTTTCCGATTTTTGAAGAGGAGTGCGCAGAACTCATGCCACGCCTGGGTGCAGCTTTGCGGCAGTGGGCGGAAAAGCCAACTGTGCAGGCGCCACGTCTCGAAGTGCTGCGTGTATTGCATACACTCAAAGGCAGCGCCCGGTTGGCAGGGGCCATGCGACTTGGTGAAATGGCCCACCGCATTGAGTCCGACATTGCCTTTATCCGTTCGGACGCTGCAGAAAATCATAACTTCGAACCGCTGTTGACCCGTTTTGACGGTATGCAGACAACTTTCGAAGCTTTGCGTCACATGGACGCTGTGGGTGTGCAGGCGCAACCTGCTCCAGTCGAAACCGTACCTGTAGTTGCGGTCAAGCCGGACTTGCAAGAACTCAGTATTTTCACTACCAAAGTGGATGACGAAATTGCTGCCACTTCATCAGGCGCAAGTTTTGGTGCCAGGAAAATTCAGATTCCTGGGCCGCAAGCCATGGTCATGCAGCCCTTGCGGCAAGCGGCCAACGCCACCATACGGGTACGTGCCCAGTTGCTTGACCGCATGGTCAACCAAGCTGGCGAGGTCATGATTACCCGCTCGCGATTGGAGGCGGAAATCGGTCAATTGCGAATTTCTCTCAATGACATGACGGGTAGCCTGACCCGCTTGCGCCAACAACTGCGAGATGTCGAACTGCAGGCTGAAACTCAGATGCAGTCGCGCTTGGCTTTGGCAAAAGAAGCGCAGGCAGGATTCGATCCGCTTGAGTTTGACCGATTTACCCGTGTGCAGGAGCTGACGCGCATGATGGCCGAATCGGTCAATGACGTTGCCACAGTGCAACGGACCCTGCAACGCACGATCGAGGCAACTGAAGACGACCTGATTGCACAGGGTCGGCAGACCCGTGAACTGCAACGCGACTTGCTGCGGACGCGAATGGTGGAATTCGAAGGTGTTTCAGAGCGACTCTACCGCGTGGTCCGGCAGGCCTCCAAGGAAACCGGCAAGCAGGTACGATTGGATCTGCTTGGTGGAAGCTTGGAGATGGACCGAGGCATGCTTGACCGGATGATGCCTGCCTTCGAGCATTTGCTGCGCAACTGCGTAACACATGGTATTGAAAGTCCTGAAGACCGCATAAAGGCTGGCAAGGATCCAGTGGGACTGATCAGCATTCATCTTCGCCAGGAAGGAAATGATGTCTCGGTAGCATTCAGCGATGATGGCGCCGGGCTGGATCTGGCCCGGATTCGTCAGCAAGGCATCCGCCTTGGACTGGTGACTGCAGAGCAGGTCATTGATCCTGAATCAACTGCCAACCTGATTTTCCTTCCGGGTTTTTCAACAGCAGAAGTCGTCACTGAGCTCGCAGGGCGAGGCATCGGCATGGATGTGGTGCGCACTGATGTGATTGCCTTGGGTGGCAGGATCAACACCTCCACAGTGGCAGGAAAAGGTACAAATTTCACTTTGGTGTTGCCGCTGACAACAGCTGTGACCCAGGTGGTGATGATCCGCGCTGGAACCATGTCAGTCGGCGTACCGGCCAATGTTGTGGAAACCGTGCGGCGCACTCCTACAGCTGAGCTGCAGCAGGCTTACCGTACTGGCATGCTGGATGTTGGCGGTGAGATGGTGCCATTTTTCTGGTCAGGCGCATTGCTGCAGGCATCGCATACCAGCGGGGAAGCGCAGGCCAAACATACGCCTGTTGTTATTTTCCGCAGTGCTGCGCAGCGTATTGCCATGCACGTCGATGAAGTGATGGGCAACCGTGAAGTCGTTGTTAAAAATCTGGGACCTCAGCTGTCAGGCTTGCCGGGCTTGACAGGTATGTCCGTGCTGCCTTCAGGCGCCGTCGTCTTGATTTATAACCCTGTTGCGCTGGCTGCTGTTTATGGAGAACATGCCCGCGCCTGGACCAGGCAGAACAGCGAGCCTGGCTTGGTTGAAGATTCTGGCGGCCATGTTGCGAAGATAGTTGTCGCACCAGCACCGCCAAAGATACCGCTTATCCTGGTGGTAGATGATTCCATCACAGTAAGGCGTGTGACCCAGCGGATGCTCTTGCGCGATGGCTATCGCGTCGCGATGGCTGCAGATGGATTGCAGGCTCTGGAGCGGTTGCAAGAAGAAATACCGGCCGTCGTGCTGTCGGATATTGAAATGCCACGCATGGATGGTTTTGATTTGGCGCGCAACATCCGGGCGGATGCACGAACTAAGGACTTGCCAATCATCATGATCACCTCTCGCATTGCCGGGAAACACAACGACCATGCGATGGAACTCGGCGTCAACCATTACCTGGGCAAGCCTTCCTCTGAAGAAGAGTTGCTCAGATTGGTACGGCAGTATTGCTCGGTAACTTCTGAAGTGGCGGCTTAAAAAGGCCGCCAGCGCAGCAAATGCGTGCGCTGTATGCTACTTAAATAGTAGCAAATTGAGTCAGACTATTTTTACCATGGCATACCGCTGCAAGGTCAGTGCACGCGCATCGGCATGCTGTACAACAGGCATTGGATAGTTGCCGCCCAGAGTCACATCTGCAGCAAGCAGTGCAATAGGATCAGCTAGCCAAGGGCTGTGCAAGTCAGCGGTTGATAATTCGGCCAACACTGGCAAATATTTGCGAATGAATTTTCCTTGCGGGTCAAATTTTTCGCTCTGGCTCACAGGATTGAAAATACGAAAATAGGGCTGTGCATCGCAGCCCGTACTGGCGGCCCATTGCCAGCCACCGTTGTTCGAGGCCAAGTCAAAATCATTGAGGTTTTCGGCAAAGTAACGCTCGCCCCAGCGCCAGTCGATTCCTAAATCTTTCACCAGAAAACTGGCGGTCACCATGCGCAGCCGGTTGTGCATGTAGCCGGTCTGGTTAAGCTGAGCCATCGCTGCGTCCACCAGTGGATAGCCAGTCCTGCCCTCACACCAGGCCTTGAAAAAGATTTGGACTTTTTCACCTTGCTCCCACCGGATCGCGTCATAAGCAGGCTTGAATGCGTTGCTGGCCGAATGCGGGAAGTTCGCCAGAATCTGGGCATAAAAATCTCGCCAGATCAGTTCGTTAAGCCAAGTGGCGGCACCTTCCTGACCAGCGTGTTGCTGCGCCAACGCCAGCGAAACCACTTTCCGGATTGAAATGGTGCCAAAGCGCAAATGGATGCCGAGATAGCTTGGTCCTTTGATGGCGGGAAAGTCACGCATCTTGTCGTATTGAGGCATGCGGGTCAAAAAATCGTCAAGCAATGCAGCGCCGCCCTGGCTACCGGTGGGTATCTTGAGCGCTGACAGATTGGTTTTCTCAAACCCAAGCTCGCCCAGCAGGGGGATGTCATGGCGTTCATCGGCAGGCAAGGGCGCCAGCGCGGCTGAATATTTCTCAATTGGATAGGATTTGAGATAGAAGGCATCCACCTTTTTCAGCCATGCATTTTTATAAGGCGTATAGACCGTATAAGGCTTGCCCGCCAGCGTCAGGATCTCGCTGCGTTCAAAAACAACATGATCCTTGAAGCTGTGAAAAGCGATCTGACGCTTTTCCAGCAAGGCCTGCACTTCTGCATCTCGCGCCAAGCTATAAGGCTCATCGTCATGGTTGGAAAATACCGCATTGACTGAAAGCCTGGCAGCCAGCTCGGGCAATGCGCTGGATGCATCGGCATGCCGCACCACAAGGCCGGCCGACAGGCCGGCACCGCATGCCAGGCCAAGCTGCTGCAACTGCGCATTCAGGTCCACCAGAGACTCTCGGATGAATTCCACCCGGCGGTCGGCCCTGGGCAACGAGCCCAAAATGGCCTTGTCGAAAATGAAGGCGCAAAACACCTGTTCGCAAGAGATCAAGGCATGGTGGAGCGCTGCATTGTCCTGAACCCGCAAGTCTCGCCTGAACCACATCAGACCTGTTCTGTATTTTTTGTGCATGGTGCTGATGGTAATAAAAATGATGCTTTGCCAGTTTGTGGGCGACAGGACAATGCCCATGCATCTCAAACGCCTACCGCTGTGCCCTTTGCGGGGATACGGCAACGCGTAAAATCGTTTCATGGCCACGGAATCCCCACCCTCGATCAATCTTACGCACCACTTTCTCATTGCCATGCCTGGGCTGGAGGACGAAGCCTTTAAACGAAGCGTGATCTACATGTGCGAGCACAGCGAGCGCGGTGCGCTGGGACTGGTCATCAACAAGCCCAGCGACATCAATGTTCAGGGACTGTTTGACAAGGTCGAGCTCCCACTACGCCGAGATGACCTGACGCAAACCCCGGTTTTTGCGGGCGGCCCGGTGCAGACCGAGCGTGGCTTTGTGCTGCATGAGTCCATGATGCCCGGCAATGAATCGGTCTATGCCTCCACCATGTCGATTCCGGGCGGACTGGAGATGACCACCTCGAAGGATGTGCTTGAAGCGCTTTCAACCGGGGCCGGCCCGCGCAGGGTGTTTGTCTCGCTCGGCTATTCCGCCTGGGGCGAGGGCCAATTGGAGTCCGAACTGATGGAGAACAGCTGGCTGACCGTGGCGGCCGATACTGGCGTGATTTTCGACACCCCGGTGGAAGAGCGCTACGACAAGGCCCTGATGCTTCTGGGACTGGAAAGCTGGATGATCTCTCCCGTTGCCGGTCATGGGTGAGCCAGAGAACCTGTCAGAGCCGGACCTTTCGCCGCCCGATAGATGCCTGACGCACCAAGAGCGCGCAGCGGCAGTCTTGCAGACCTTTCTTGCATTCGACTACGGCCTCAAGCGCACCGGTGTCGCGTCGGGCAATAGCCTGACCCGCACTGCCACGCCGCAAACCACCATCGCCGCCGAAGGCACGGCCCGGTTTCCCCTGATTGAGCGCCGGATCAAGGAATGGCAGCCTGATGCGCTGGTGGTCGGCATTCCGTTTCATCCCGACGGGGCCAGCCACGACAATACTGTCCGGGCGCAAAAATTTGCGCGACAACTGCGGGGGCGGTTCGGCCTGAAGGTATTCGAGGTCGATGAGCGCTACAGCACCACCGAAGCCCTGGCCAACGGCGCCAGGGATGCCGATGCGGCGTCGGCCTGCATCATTCTGGAACAGTTTTTAAGGAGTCTTCCCCCATGAGTAGTCTGGTTCTTGACGCCGAGGCGCTGTATGCCGACTTGCTGCGCGGCATGCGCCTGCAGCTGGCCTCATATAGCCAGCCACCGCGCCTGGTGGGCGTGGCTTCAGGTGGCGCATGGCTGGTCCAGCGCTTGCAAAAGGACCTGGGCCTGAGCGAGGAAGTCGGCATTTTGTCGTCTTCCATGCACCGGGACGATTTTTCTCAGCGCGGCCTGTCGTCCAGCGGCCAGACGGTGCTGCCTTTCGATGTCAACGGCGCGCACCTGATTGTGATTGACGATGTGCTCTACACCGGACGGACCGTGCGCGCCGTGCTCAATGAACTGTTCGACTACGGCCGGCCCGCCAGCGTCAGGCTCATGGTGCTGGTTGACAGGGGAGGGCGCGAGTTGCCGGTGCAGGCCGATCTGGCCGTGGCCCGTGTCAGCCTGCCCGCCGCGCAGACGCTGGAGCTGGCCCGCGGCGACGATGGCCGCTTCAGCTTTCGGCTCCAGACCCTGCCAGACCCCGCCTGAATCCAAAGCGCAATAGGAACCTAAAGCGTGCTGTACCGACGAAACCCACAACTCAATAAAAACGGCGAGCTGATCCATCTGCTGTCCACCGAAGGCCTGTCCAAGGCCACGCTGACGCATATTCTGGACACCGCTGCCAACTTTGTCTCGGTGAACAACCGCGAGGTCAAGAAAGTGCCGCTGCTGCGCGGCAAGAGCGTCTTCAACCTGTTCTTCGAAAACTCCACCCGCACCCGCACCACCTTTGAAATCGCCGCGAAGCGGCTGTCAGCCGATGTCATCAACCTGGACATCGCGCGCTCGTCGGCCTCCAAGGGCGAATCGCTGCTCGACACCATTGCCAACCTGAGCGCCATGGCCGCCGATTTGTTCGTGGTGCGCCACGGCGAGTCCGGCGCGCCTTACCTGATCGCCCAGCATGTGGCGCCCCATGTCCATGTCATCAATGCCGGCGACGGCCGCCATGCGCATCCCACTCAGGGCCTGCTTGACATGTACACCATCCGGCATTACAAAAAAGACTTCAGCAACCTGACCGTCGCCATCGTCGGCGATGTGCTGCATTCCCGTGTGGCGCGCTCCGACATCCATGCGCTGACCACGCTGGGCTGCGCCGAGGTGCGGGTGGTCGGTCCCAAGACGCTGGTGCCGGCCGATATGGCGCAGATGGGCGTGCGGGTCTGCAACACGCTCGAAGAAGGCATCAAGGATGCGGATGTCATCATCATGCTCAGGCTGCAGAACGAGCGCATGACCGGCGCTCTGTTGCCCAGCAGCCAGGAATTCTCCAAAAGCTTCGGCCTGACGAACGACAAATTGCAATTGGCCAAGCCCGACGCCATCGTGATGCACCCTGGCCCGATCAACCGCGGAGTGGAAATTGACTCGGCGGTGGTCGACGGCGCGCAAAGCGTCATCTTGCCGCAGGTCACCTTCGGCATTGCGGTGCGCATGGCGGTCATGAGCATCGTGGCGGGGAATGAAGCGTGAATGTGGCCCCCACGCTCCCCGCTGCGCGTGGTTCGCTGCCCCCCGAGGGGGCTGCTGCGCCTGCGGCCCGACTAAGCCGGTTCCGCGGCCCTGGCTGGCTTGAAGCCGGTGCGGTCGTGCCTGTTTCTGGCGCCAGCACGTTTGCCACTTTGTGCGTTGCGCTGCTTTTCTTTTATAGGCAGTGGCCTATCTCAGGACAGCCCGGTGCTGCAGCCTTTTTCTGGAAAATTTGAATGAAACTTCTCATCAAGAACGGCCGTCTCATCGACCCCGCCACTGGCTTGGACCAGATGGCCGATCTGGCGATTGCGGCGGGGCGCATCGTCTCGCTCAAGGGCGCGCTGACGGATTTCACGCCCAACAAGACCATCGACGCGGCCGGCTGCATCGTTGCGCCTGGGCTGATCGACCTGTCAGCACGTTTGCGCGAACCCGGCCATGAGCATGAAGGCATGCTCGAAAGCGAGCTGGCCGCTGCCGTCGCCGGGGGCGTGACCAGCCTGGTCTGCCCGCCCGACACCGACCCGGTGCTCGACGAGCCCGGCCTGGTGGAAATGCTCAAGTTCCGCGCAGAAAAAATGCACCAGTCGCGCGTCTTTCCGCTCGGCGCCCTGACCCGTTGCCTCAAAGGCGAAGCGCTGACAGAGATGGTGCAGCTGACCGAATCGGGCTGCGTGGCTTTCAGCCAGGCGGAGGTGCCGCTGGCCAACACCCAGGTCCTGATGCGCGCCCTGCAGTATGCCGCCACCTTTGGCTACGCCGTCTGGCTGCGGCCGCAGGAAGTGCACCTGGGCAAGGGCGTGGCCGCCAGCGGGGCACTGGCGACGCGGCTGGGGCTGAGCGGCGTGCCGGTGGCCGCCGAAACGATTGCACTGCATTCGAATTTCGAGCTGATGCGCGCCACCGGCGGCCGCGTCCACCTGTGCCGCATCAGCAGCGCCGCCGGCGTCGCGCTGGTGGCCCAGGCCAAGGCCGAGGGCCTGGGCGTGACCTGCGATGTCAGCATCAACAGCCTGCACCTGACCGATGTGGACATCGGCTACTTCGACAGCCGGATGCGGCTGGACCCGCCGCTGCGCCAGCAGCGCGACCGCGATGCGCTGCGGCAGGGGCTGCTCGACGGCACGATTGACGCGCTGGTGTCCGACCATTCGCCGGTCGATGAGGACGCCAAGACCCTGCCTTTCGCCGAGGCCGAGCCGGGCGCGACCGGGCTGGAGCTGCTGCTGGGCCTGGCCTGCAAATGGGGCCAGGACAGCCAGGCCGGCATGCTGCGGGTGCTGGCGGTGCTGACGAGCGAGCCGGCGCGGGTGCTGGGCGGCGCGTTGGGCACGCTGCAGGCCAGCGCTGGGCGGCTGGTCAAGGGCGGCGTGGCCGATATCTGCGTGTTCGACCCGGCTGCCGAGTGGACGGTGACGCCGGCCGCGCTGCGCAGCCAGGGCAAGCACACGCCATTTTCTGGCTATCAGCTGCCCGGCCGGGTGCGCTACACCCTGGTTGGCGGGCAGGTCGCCTTCGAGCGCGCCTGAAGGATGCCCGCCGGTCATTCGTGCTGCCTGCGCCTGCTGCGTTCATGAGGCGCTTGCTGGGCTGCTGGCGCGTGATGCGAATCCTGGGCCACATCCTGGCCGGCCTCTGGATTGCCGCTGTGCGCCTGCCGGGCCTGTCGCCGGCCCGGCAAGCCGCCCAGGTTCAGGCCTGGTCGCTGGCGCTGCTCGGCCATGCCGGTATTTCGCTGGAAGTGCGCGGCCAGCCACCGGCGGGTGGACCGGTGCTGCTGGTGGCTAACCATATTTCCTGGCTCGACATTCCGGTGATGCATGCGGCGCGCTACTGCCGCTTTGTCTCCAAGTCCGACGTGCGCGACTGGCCGCTCATCGGCACGCTGGCTACCGCCGCCGGCACGCTCTACATCGAGCGCAGTTCGCGCCGCGACGCCCTGCGCATGGTGCACCTGATGCGGGACGCGCTGAAAACCGGTGAAGTGGTGGCGGTGTTCCCGGAAGGCACGACGGGTGACGGGCGGGCTATATTGCCTTTTCATGCGAACTTGCTGCAGGCGGCCATCTCGGCCGATGCCCCGGCGCAGGCGGTCGGCTTGCGGTTTGCCGACCGGGCCAGCGGCCAGACCAGCCTGGCGCCCAGCTACATCGGCGATGAAACACTGGTCGGCTCGATCTGGCGCACCCTGTGCGCGCCGCCCATCGTGGCTGTTGTGCGCTATGGAGAAGCCGAACGGGCTGACGGCCGCGACCGCCGGGCCTGGAGCCAGCATCTGCAGCAAGCCGTGGAACGCTTGCGCCAGGGTTGAGGTCCTGCCAGCGGCCTTGCCGCGCATTCGACAAACCTGGCCGCTATTGAATAAATAGCAAGTTGTGCAGGATCTGCCTGTGCCAGAGGCACATTTGGCTATAAATTGAAGTGATTGAAAGCTTTGGCGGGCCTGCGCCATGGCCAGCGCGATACCCAAGCCCCTGCCACCCGCTTCACAAGGCTATTTTGCTATTGAATAAATAGCTTCTGGTGTAGGCACGGCGTACGGCAGCGGCTTTTTTGGCCATAAATTCAATTCACGCACAAAGGTCACCACATGGTCCACCTCCGCCCGGATGCCCACCCATTCACCTACGGCATGGTCATGGTGGCTGGGCACATGGGCCTGCACCGTCTCGCCGGTGGCCAGCGCCAGCGTGTAGAGAAACTCCGAACCCCGAAACGCCTTGCGCACGATCCGGGCCTTCACCGGTGCCGTGTCGTCATGCACGATGTCGTCGGCGCGCAGCAGCACATCGCATTCGCCGCCGGGGTAGCTGGTCGGCAGTGGACATGCATCTTGCCCGGCCAGCTCGCCCAGCGGCGTGCAGGCCACCACGCCGCCGGGCCGATGCACCAGCAAGGCCGGCACAAAGACGCCGTGGCCGATGAAGTCGGCGACGAAGCGCGTGGCCGGCCGGTGGTACAGCGCATAGGCCTCGTCCCACTGGTGCAGCTTGCCTTCATGCATGACGCCGATGCGGTCGCCGATGGCGAAGGCTTCGAGCTGGTCGTGGGTCACGAACAGGGCCGTGGCGCCGGCGGCTTTCAAGATGCCCCGCACCTCATGCGCCAGCCGCTCGCGCAAATCGACATCGAGGTTGGAAAACGGCTCGTCAAGCAGCAGCAGGCGCGGGCCAGGCGCCAGGGCCCGCGCCAGCGCCACCCGCTGCTGCTGGCCGCCCGACAGCTCATGCGGAAAACGCTTGTGGGCCTGGCCCATGCCGACCAGTTCCAGCACCTCGTTGACCCGCTGGCTGCGGGCGCTGGCGCTCAAGTGGGCGATGCCGAAAGCCACATTGGCCGCGACGTTCAGGTGCGGGAAGAGGGCGTAGTCCTGGAACACCATGCCAATCTGGCGCGATTCGGCGGGTACGTGGACTTGGTGGCTGCTGACCATTTGCTTGGCCAGCCGGATGGTGCCGGCCTGCGCCCGCTCCAGGCCGGCCACGGCCCGCAGCAAGGTGGTCTTGCCGCAACCCGACGGCCCGATCAGCACGCCGATCTCGCCGGCCTGCAGGTTGAATGACACGCCATCAACGGCTGCGTGGGCGCTTCCTGCGTAGTGAACGCCGAGTTGGGAGACTTCCAGAAACATCGCTGAATTGTAGATGATTACAATTCTCATTTGCAGTAGCTGGCTGCGCGCACCATGGCACCGTATAGATGGGCAGGGTTCCCATTCGTACCGCCTTTTTTCGGGTTTTCATGCTTCGCCCCCTCTTTTTTCGCACGCTTCCCTCGGTTTTCCTGGTGTTGTTCATGGCGCTGCTGACGCTGCCGGTGTTGGCCGTGGTGCTGTCCTGGCTGCAGTTCGACACCGAGGCACGTTCCATCCTGACCCAGATGCTGCAGACGGTGCTGCCCGACTACGCCTGGACTTCGCTGCTGCTGTGCCTGCTGGTCGGCGCGGGCGTTGCCGCCATCGGCATGACCACCGCCAGCGCGGTGACGCTGTTCGATTTTGCGGGCCGGCGGATTTTTGAATGGGCCTTGCTGCTGCCGCTGGCCATGCCGGCTTACGTGGTGGCCTATGCCTACACCGACTTTCTGCAGTACGGCGGGCCGCTGCAGGCGGGTCTGCGCTCGGCCTTCGGCCTGCAGGGGCGGCTGCTGCCCGAAGTGCGCAGCCTGGGCGGTGCGGTGCTGGTCTTCACCGTGTCGCTCTACCCGTATGTGTACCTGCTGGCGCGCACCGCGCTGTCGGAGCGGGCGGCGCACCTGATGGAGGCGGCCCGGCTGCTGGGCGCGCCGCTGCCGCGCCGGATTCGGCAGGTCGCGCTGCCGCTGGCGCGTCCGGCGATTGCCGCCGGCGTGGCGTTGGCGCTGATGGAAACGCTGGCCGATTTCGGCGTGTCGAGCTACTTTGGCATCCAGACCTTCACCGCCGGCATCTACAAGGCCTGGCTGTCGATGGACAACCGCATCGCCGCCGCGCAGCTGGCGACCTTGCTGCTGATCGTCGTCGCGGC
The DNA here is from genome assembly GCA_028291905.1 of Polaromonas sp. Taxonomy (GTDB): domain Bacteria; phylum Pseudomonadota; class Gammaproteobacteria; order Burkholderiales; family Burkholderiaceae_C; genus Polaromonas. The sequence continues at coordinate 14,779 of JAQGNK010000322.1, read as the reverse complement.
GCTGCTGCGCATCGAGCACGGCGCGCAAAAGCGCATGCGATTTGCCACCGGGCGGGGCGGGCGCGCCGGTGTGGCCGATGCGGCGCCGGTGCGGCTGCGGGGCGGCCGGGCGGCGCTGGCCTGGGTGGTGTGCGCTGGGCCGATTGCGCTCGGCTTTGTGCTGCCGGTGCTGTTCATGCTGCGTCCGCTGATCCTGGGCTGGGACAACCTGCTGTGGAGCCAGTTCCTGAACTGGACGCTCAACAGCCTGTGGCTGGCCGGCCTGAGCACGGTGCTGGCGACCGCGCTGGCGCTGGGCCTGGCGTTTGCCGTTCGGCGCCAGCCCGATGCCCTGACACGCGGCGCGGTGCAGCTGGCCAGCCTCGGCTATGCGGTGCCGGGCGCGGTCATCGTGGTCGGGCTGCTGCTGCCGGTGGGCTGGCTGCAGGCCGCCGCGCCGCAAACCGGGGCGGGTTACTGGGTCACCGCGACGGTGCTCGGCGTGGTCTGGGCCTACCTGGTGCGATTTTGCGCGGTGGCCCTGCAGGGTATTCAAAGCGGCTATTCGCGCATTCCGTCCAGCTTCGACGACAGCGCCCGCATGCTCGGCACCACCGGCGCGGGCCTGCTGCGCCGGGTGCACTGGCCGCTACTCAAGCGTTCGGTGGCGGCGGCGGGCCTCCTGGTGTTTGTCGATGTGATGAAGGAGTTGCCGGCCACGCTGGTGCTGCGCCCCTTCAACAGCGACACCCTGGCGGTTGTGACTTACCAGCTGGCGCGCGATGAGCGTCTGGGCGAAGCTGCCTTGCCGGCCCTGGCGCTGGTGCTGGTGGGACTGCTGCCGGTCGCCCTGCTGAGCCGCACCCTGCGCTCGAAATAGCCGGCTATTGCAGGTCTTGAGCCTGTGTTCAAGCTGCTGCTGAGCTAAAGCTCGACTGTAGGCATGGCCTTACAGCTATCAAATCTGCAGGCTTACCTGTGGCTGACCGCGCCGCCATTACGATTTCTTTCACTGCAAAAGAGGGTTCGTCTTTTTTGTCAGGCCCCGGCAGGCGCCAGGGAGACCGTCACCATGCAAGGAGAAATACATGAACCAAGATAGCGTAGAAGGCAACTGGCACCAAATCAAGGGCAAGGTCAAGGAGCAGTGGGGCAAGCTGACGGATGACGACCTCGATGTGATTGCCGGCAAGCGTGAGCAGCTGCTCGGCAAGATCCAGGAGCGCCACGGCGTGACGAAGGACGAGGCGCAAACCCAGCTCGATGACTGGCACCAGCGCAATCCGACCAATTTTTTCGAGCGCTACTGAGTTCCTGAGCTGCAGACACACCCTATTCACCACTCAATTTAAAAACAAGGATTCCTGTGAAAACCAAACTTCTCATGCTCACGGTCGCTCTGTCCTGTGTCTTCGGCGGCAATGCCATGGCATTGACCAAGGCCGAATACAAGACCCAAAAAGACCAGATCAGCGCTGACTACAAGGCCGGCCGCGATAAATGCGGCGCCATGAAGGACAACGCCAAGGACATCTGCGTGGCCGAAGCCAAGGGCGCCGAGAAAGTCGCCAAGGCCGAACTGGAAGCCCAGTACAAGCCCAGCGCCAAGCACACCCAGGGTGCCGCCATGGCCAAGGGCGATGCCGCCTATGACGTTGCCAAGGAAAAATGCGACGACCTGGCCGGCAATGCCAAGGATGTCTGTGTCAAGGACGCCAAGGCCGCGCACGTCAAGGCCAAGGAAGAGGCCAAGGTTATGAAGGCTTCGGCCGACGGCAGCGCCAACAAGAGTGAAAAAGTTACCGATGCGAAAAAAGACGCCAGCGCCGAAGTGCGCGAAGCCAACTACAAAGCCGCCAAGGAACGCTGCGACAGCCTGGCAGGCAATGCCAAGGATTCCTGCCAGAAAGATGCAAAAGCCAAGTTATCGATGTAATCGGCCTTGAGGGCAGGCCGGGGCGACAGGCGCCTTCGGCCTCAATCCTTTGAAAACCCCGGCTTTGTGCAAACAGGCCGGGATTTTTTATGGCATCATTTGCTATGTTTTATATAGCAGATTGCGCAGTATCCATATGCACCAGAGGCTGTTTTTATCCATAAAATGCCAGCCGAGGCTTTTCAGGCAAACACTGGCTGATGCTGATGCTGATGCTGATGCTGGCGCGGCTCGGCGGGGCAGCAACCGTACCCTGAACAGGGGCCGCTGGCCCTGCTACTGAATTATTTCGGCAACGCTTTTAGACTTGCGGGTTTTCCCCAGTCTGCTGCTGGAGCGCCCGGCAGGGCAGGGGCAGCGCGGGTTCGGCTGTTTTTCGCAAGGGTTTCGCATGATGGTTCAAGATGGTTTGCCGCCGCGTGAGCGCAGGCATGCGCTGCTGGTGGTCATTTTGGGCATTGTCATGGCGGTGCTCGACGGCAGCATCGTCAACCTGGCCCTGCCCGACATCGCGCGTGAACTGAAGGCGCCCGCCGCCCAGTCGATCTGGATCGTCAATGCCTACCAGATCGCCACGCTGGCGCTGCTGCTGCCGCTGGCCACGCTGGGCGACATCGTGGGCTACCGCCGGGTGTACCGGGTCGGCATGGCGGTGTTCGCCGCCGGCTCGCTGGCCTGCGCGCTGGCCGATTCGCTGGCGGCACTGACCCTGGCGCGGGTGGTCCAGGGCATGGGCGCGGCCGGCATCATGAGCGTCAACGGCGCCCTGGTGCGGCTGATCTACCCGGCCCGGCTGCTCGGGCGCGGCATCGCCATCAATTCGATGGTGGTGGCAGCGGCCTCGGTGGCTGGCCCGTCGCTGGCGGCCGGAATTTTGTCGGTGGCTTCCTGGCCCTGGCTGTTCGCCATCAATCTCCCGTTCGGCCTGCTGAGCCTCTGGCTGAGCGGCAAGGCCTTGCCGCCCAACCGCGCCAAGGCCGAAGGCGCCCGCTTCTCATTGCTGGACGTGGTGCTGAACGGCCTGATGTTCGGTCTCGTGTTCCTGGGCATCGACGGGCTCGGCGTGCGGGTGGAGGCGGGCGGCGCCCCGGCCACGCCGCTGTGGCTGGCGCTGACCGAACTGTGCGGCGGCCTGGCTGTTGGCGTGGTTTATGTGCGGCGCCAGCTGGCGCAGGCGGTGCCGCTGTTTCCGCTCGATTTGCTGCGCATCCCGGTGTTCGCGCTGTCGATGGGCACATCGGTCAGCGCTTTCACTGCGCAAACCCTGGCCTTCATCGCGCTGCCGTTCCTGCTGCTGGGCAGCTATGGCTTGAGCCACCTGCAGGCTGGCCTGCTGCTGACCGCCTGGCCGCTGTGCATTGTGGCGATTGGGCCGGTGGTGGGGCGGCTGATCGGCCGCTATCCGGGCGGCCTGCTGGGCGGCATCGGGCTGGGCCTGCTGGCGCTGGGGCTGATGGCACTGGCATTGCTGCCGGCCCATCCTTCAAGCCTGGACATCGCCTGGCGCATGGCGGTGTGCGGCCTGGGGTTCGGGCTGTTCCAGTCGCCCAACAACCACATCATCCTGACCTCGGCGCCGGCGCATCGCAGCGGTGGCGCCAGCGGCATGCTGGGCACGGCGCGGCTGACCGGGCAGACGCTGGGCGCAGTGCTGCTGGCCATTCTGTTCAGTTTCTTTGACATCCACGGCGGCCAGGGGCCGTGGGCCGCGCTGTGGCTGGCGGCCGGCTTCGCGGCGCTGGCTGGCGTCTGCAGCAGCCTGCGGATCAGGCAGCCAGGGCAAGCCGCCGTGGCGCCGGGCGCAGCCAGCCCCTGAACTGCAGCGCATCCAGCCAGGCTGATCCTGGGTGGCGCTACGCGGCGATACGCTCTTTATCCACGATCTCGAACGAAGACGGCTCGGGCAACAGCTGCTGCAGGGTTTGCGCGATGCGCAGCAGGCGCGGGTCATCGTCAAGCGCTTCGTCGCAGGTGTCGTTGATGCAGAAAAACGGCAGCTTGCCGAAATTTTCCATCAGCGCATTGAACTGATGCGCCGCCTGCGCGTCGCCGGTGTTGATGGTCAGCGGGTTCAGCACCTGCTGCTCGGCATGGCCGGCCTGCACCATCCAGCGTGGCGCCAGGTCCGACACGATAGGCGGAATCCGCCAGGAGCGGAACACGGTGGAGCGAACCTGCGCGAACCATTCAGCCGCCAGCCCTTCGAGCGCATGCATCAGGCTCTTGCGCATTGCCCTGGGGGTGTGCGAATAGACCTGCGCAATATGGCGATAGCCGGGGTGGCGCGCCGCCAGCCAGTGCCGGGACTGCACCGACGCATTGACCAGTGCCGTCGCCTGCGGGTGCAGGGCATCGGGATGCGGTCCACAGGCCGGCTCCAGGAACACCTTCAGCCGCTCGCCGAACCACCAGTTGGCATCGACCGGCTGGCCGAAGAACACATCGTCATTGAGGTAGAGAAAGCGCTCGGACAGGCCGGGAATATGGTGCAGGTAAGACTCGATATGGCCCGAGTCGAACACCTGCGGACCGATGGCTGGCAGCAGCGCCCGGTGGTCCACCACCGTCAGCCGGCTCGAAGTGCGCAGCCAGTGCGGGGTCTGGCCGTCGGTGACCAGATAGACATGGCCATGGGCGGGGAAAAACAGCTCCAGCGCCCGCAGGTTGAACAGCAGCTCCGAATTGTCCCGGTAGCGGCCCGCCACGTTGCCGAACGCGGCCAGTTCCTCGGGGTGGCGCCGGGCCCAGGCCGCATAGGCCAGGCGCCGCCTGGTCAGCCAGACCGGGTCGGCGCCGTCCACCCACAGATAGACGATATCGATGGGGCCTGCAGCTCCCGGCTGGTCTTCGAGCGGATGTTTCAACTGTTGATCCTTGCTACAGGCAGCGCTGGACGCTGCCGGTTCTATCGGGTTGGGGCCAGCCGGCGCATCCCTGGAAATGGTGGGGTGCCAACAGCTCGAAAGCGCTGGCTTGAGCAGCCTGCGGTTTGGTCACCAAGCGGGTGAATAACTTGATTTTTATGATCAGATTTGCCAATGGCACATATAAATACTTGGTAAAGTGCTATTTAAATAATAGCTAAAAGCACCTCATGCAGTGCGGCGATGGAATCCATGCAGCAACCACATTTTAAATCCACAGGTTAAATGTTACTTTCTGGATATTGTTGATACATAAAAACCAGAGCAAGGATTGCAGGCAGCAGGGCAACCATAGAAATACCGCAGTTCTCGATTCCGGGCATTTGTCCTATCTCCTGATGAAGCACATCGGTATCGACCTGGCAAGGCGCCAGCACTAACAATAGGCCCTGTGGCAGGATGACCTGGCGCCGCGTGGCATGGTCGGTTTCGATGCTCTGCGCGGTTTGCGCAGGCCTTCGTGGCCGAGTTCATATCCGCTGGAAACCCAGCGCCACGGTTTTTACGCTGGTTTGAAGGGACGCGCCGTTGTGACTGATGCAAGCCTTTTTCCGATCCCTTAAGCGGGCGCCGGGCAACTTTAAGATTCGTTATGAAACTGTCGCTTTTCCTCAACCAGCACATGGATGAAATCCTTGGCGAATGGGACGCTTTCGCAAAAACCCTGACGCCTGCGGCTGAGCACATGTCCGGGCATGCACTGCGCGACCATGCCAGGGATATTCTGGAGGCGATTGCCCTGGACATTACCACCCGGCAAAACCCGGAGGAGCAGCAGCAAAAATCCATGGGCAAGGCGCCGGCCCATAACCCGCAGAGCGCCGCCGCCATCCATGGCACGCTTCGCCATGCCAGCGACTTCACCCTGATCCAGCTGAGCGCCGAGTACCGCGCCATCAGGGCAACGGTGCTGCGGCTGTGGCTGCCGCATGTCAGGCAGATGCAGGGCGACACCATTGATGAGATGGTGCGCTTCAACGAAGCCATCGATCAGGCGCTGGCCGAATCCATCACCACCTACTCGGCCGGCGCCGACCGGTCGCGCGAGCTGTTCCTGGCCATTCTGGGCCATGATTTGCGCTCTCCGCTGGCTACCATGGCCATCGCCGGCAACCTGCTGACGCATCCGCAACTGCCGCCCGAGCAGATTGTGCCAACCGGCGTTCGCGTCAAGCGAAGCGCGCTGCTGATGAACCGGATGGTCGATGACTTGCTGGGCTATACCCGCACACAGCTCGACAGTGGCATGCCCATCGCCCCGCATGACTGCGACATCCGGGAGATCTGCGAGTCGGCGGTGGAAGATGCCCATTCGACCCACCAGGCGACGGTTTTCAAGCTGACGGCCAGCGGCCAACTCAAGGGTTATTTCGATGATGTGCGCCTGCATCAGCTGTTCACCAACCTGCTGGTGAATGCTGCGCAATATGGCGCCAAGGACTCGCCCGTGCTGATTGACGCCAGCGGCCAGGCTGACGGCATCACTGTCCGTGTCACCAACTACGGCGCGGTGATTCCGCAGGCTTCGCTGCAATCGATCTTCAAGCCGCTGGTGCAGCTGCCGAGTGAAATGGAGCAGGACACCCGGCCCCGCACCAGCCTGGGGCTGGGCCTGTTCGTGGCGCGAGAAATCACCCTGGTCCACGGCGGCTCGATTGATGTCCGATCTAACGCTGCCGAAGGCACCACCTTCACCGTCGAGCTGCCGCGAAAACAGCCGTGCTGACCCCCTGAACCGTTGCTGCCGGATGCCGCTGCATGCCCGGCCGCCAAAGCGCCTCCTCAAGCCGGGAACGCAGCCAGCGCTGTCTCGGGCAATATCGAGTGTTCAAGCTAAAAGTGCCTGTTGCGCTTGTAGCGACTGCACAGGCAGCTATTTATTCAATAGCATCATCAAGGAATGAACCGCGTGATGTTCACGGCCCTGGCGCTGCGAAGGCGGCACGCGAGAGGGTGGCGCTGAATGCATCACGGCTGCATCCGAGCCGTCCTGGGTCGCGCTCAGTACCCCTGGCACGAGCACGAGGTAGTCGCGGCAGAAAGCCGATGGGTTTCAATGGATTTGAGTGCTTGTCCGCCCATGGCCTGTCCTTTTGCTGCTGGGTTCATCTGCCTGAACCAATCGTCGCAATGCCCGTGGCAGGCGATCAGATCAAGGCCAACATCATCAGCGGCATAGACCAGGCGGTGTGTCTCGTCGATGCGCCTTGACCAGCAGCCTGCCAAGTTGCCCAGCAAGGACTCGGGCTTGCCGATACCGGCGAAGGGGTCGCGCCGCGCCGCCTTCGCCGGCCTTGTGCTGTGCAATGGACTTGGCCAGGTGCGCTGCATTTGCCGTGGTTGCCGGCAGGTGCGCCGTGCGGTTGTAGGCCCGGCCATTCGCATCCTTCACCGCACAGCAGAACTGCTGCTCGATCAGGTCAACCCGTTCGTTCAGGAATTCACCCATGGTGGTGCGGGCCATCGCCTGAAGCCGTGGGCGCTTTGGACTTTCTTGCCGTAGCCCAGGCCGCGCAAGGCCGCATCGATGGTGTTCTCGCTCATGGGCCGCTCGCCCGTGCGCAGGCTGGAGAGCACATGCTGGCCGTGGCCGGTCATCGGCTGCACGCTGCGCAGCAGCGCCACGCCTGTGCAGGCAACCTTGCCCAGCACGCCACGCGGCCCGATGGTGGAGATAGGCATGTTTCCGATGAAAGGGGAAGGCATCTTTCTTCAGCCAGGCCGTTATTTTCAGATGGGTCATCGCGCCACACTTTGATTCTGTCCTGACGAGCCATTCCCGCCCGGCGGCTTAAATTTTTTTGCCGCTGCGTCCGCTTTGGCCTGCCGGTCTTCTTGCCTGGCGGTGCTCGGGTCGATGCCCTCTGCCAGCAGCTCACGCGCCTTGTCGGGCCGCTGCCGGGCTTCGGCCAGGGATGCCGCTGCACGCCCAGCGCCAGAGTCTTTTGCTTGTCGCCAGCTGTTGTCCTGATGTGTTTGATGCTTTTGATAAAAATATCAGTCAGTGGCATGAAGCCCTCTTTTTGGCGGCATGTCATGCTCGCTCTTGAGACCGCATGAAATGACAAAAAACCCGCCGTAGTTATGAGCTACGCGGGTTTTGAGAGGTTATGACACGTCCTGATTTCATCAGGTGGTGCCGCCAACAGGAATCGAACCTGTATCTAGCACTTAGGAGGCACTCGTTCTATCCGTTGAACTATGGCGACTGGTCTTGGCATTTTTAGAAGACTCGGAATTGTATTCTCTGAACAGGCAATGATGTAAAGCCCGCCCGTACGAATTCAGTCATATGGCACGGTAAAGATCAAGTCGACCGCGCTTTGCTGGCCGGCCTGGCCGCGAATCGTGAAGCGCTGCGACAGGTCATAGAAGATGAACAGCGTTCCCAGTGCACCGGAAATGCTGCGCTCGTACGCCGCGTAGAAGTTCTTTGAAAACCGCTTGCCCAGGGTGACGGCGCCGCCGCTGGTGGTGCCGTCGCTGTTATTGGACGCGCCCCTGAACGACAGCTCATCCAGGCCCAGCGATGCCGCCAGGCCGCCCGACATGCCGCCGCTCTTGCTGCCCAGCAGCGCCAGCGCGGCCTGCTGCAGCAGCGCCGATTCCGCGCCGCCCGAGGCCGAGGCATGGCCCACGACCAGCCAGGACAGCTTCTCGGCATCGGGTAGTTCCGGCTGCGCATACAGCCTGACGCTGGGCAGCAGGGCGGTGCCGGTGATCTGCACGCCGACGCGCTGGGTCAGGTTGGGGCGGATTGCCAGGATGTCGAGCGTCGGGTTGTCGATGGCGCCGGTGAAACGGATCACGCCCTGCTCGACATCGAGCCGCTGCCCGTAGGCGCGGTATTGGCCGCCAACGGTTCTGAGGGTGCCGACCAGCCGCGGATCGCTCAGTGAGCTGCCGCTGAGCGCCAGCGTGCCGCGAATCCGGGTGTCGATGCCCTTGCCCCGGACTTGAAAATCCTGTCCCAGGTCGATGTCCACCGCCAGCTTGAGCGGGCGGGCGGCCTTGTCCCCGACTTCCGGGCTGGTTTTTTCAGGCGCCTTCTTGCCCGCCGCCGCGCCGCTGCTGGTACGAACCACCACGTCATCGCCCAGTTGCGGCGTGCCTTCGTCAGGCAGGATGATGCGCGCCTGGTCGATCACCAGCTTGCCGGTGAGTTCGGTCTGCTCGCCCTTGAGGCTGGCCTGCACATCGCCCGACACGGTGACCTGGCGGTCGGTGCGGATGCTGGCGCGCAGCTTTTGCAGCTTGGCGTCCAACTGAACCTGCGGCTTGCCGTCGATCCAGCCTGCCTCGCCTTGCGCCGTGAGGCTGCCGCCGGTGCCTTTGTCGCCAGCGCCCTGCAGGGTGAATTCATTGATCCGCATGCGGGTGCCGTCCAGCCGGGCGCGCAGCCGGCCGTTGCCGAATTCGATGCCATCGACGATGGAGCGCAGGGCCAGGTCGTTGGCCTGCAGGTCGCCCGCCAGGCTGGGCGCGGCGCGGGTGCCGCTGATGGCCACATCGGCGCCGAGCGAGCCGCGCAGACGCCAGCCCGGCGGCGCCAGCAGCGACCAGACGCCAATGCGCGGCAATTGCGCCCGCACCTGCCCGCCCAGCGGCGCATCTTCCGGCCAGAGCCAGCCGCCGGCGCCTTGGCCGTCGGGGGCGCGTGCCAGCCGGGTGGTGAGCTGGCCGTCGGCCGTGCCGGCGCGCTCGCTGTCCCAGCGCAGGGCCAGCGTCAGTGCGTCGCCCGCGGTTTCAAGCGAGATGCGCGCTTCCTTGATGCCGGCGGCCAGGCGCGCCGAATTGCCCTGCACGCCCTCGGCCTGGACCGTGATGTCGCCGCTGCTGCGCGCCAGGCTGGCCTTGATGCTCAGCTTGTCGGCAAGCACGGCATCCCACTGCCCGTCGAACACCAGCGTGCCGCCCAGGCCGGCGCCCTTCATTTGCGGGCCGGCCAGCAGCTCGATCCAGGCCACCGGCAGGCCGGTGATCTTGCCGGCGGTGACGAGTTCGCCGTGGCGCCAGCGCACCGGCTGCCATGACAGCGTGGCCTGCGAAGGCGTGGCGGCGGAGGCGCTTCCAGGTGGCGCGATCAGGAGGGCCTCGCCGGCGCCGCTTTCAAAGGCGCCGCCGGCTTTGGAAGGCGTCCATTTCAGCGGGACTGGATTGCGGCTGGCTAGGCGCCAGGCGCCAGCGCCGAGGGCGGGGTCTTCAACACTCAGGTTCAGCTGTTTGACAAGGCCTTGCCAGGCCGATTCGGCCAGTGGCGGGTTGGCTGCGCCGGCCGGCTTGATCCGCCCGGCATCTGCCGCCAGCTGCACGGCAAAACGGCGCTGGTCGATTTCAACCCGGCCTTGCGTTGCCAGCTGCAGCTGGCTCAGCTTGCCCGACAGCGTGGCCTGGAGTTCGCGCACTTTCAGCAAGGTCGGGCTGGCGCTGGGCTTGGCGGTGTTGGTGGGGACGGGCTGCGCTGATGCGGGCGCCGCTGTTTTTTCAGCAGCGGTTTTGTCCGCGGCTTTGGCCGTGGTGGTTGCTGTGGCTGCCTTGCTTTTGCCGGCAGCCGTGGCGGTTTTGGCCGGCAGGACAGGTTTTTCGGGGGCGGCGCCCGCCAGCCAGTCCAGCGAGAGCACCTGCAGCTGGGCCTGCACCGCCGGGTCTTGCCAGCCGCCTTGCCACTTGGCCTGCAGCTCGGCGCTGCCGGTGGCCGACGCATTCAATATGGCGGCGGGCATGCCGGGAAGCTTTTGCAGCCAGCGCAGCGCCTGGGCCGCATCGCGTCCGCGCAGGCTGATTTCGCCGCCGCCGCTGGCCTGGCGCAATTCGCCATCAAACCGTGCCTCCAGGCCCGGCGCTGTGAGGTTGAGCTGGCCCTGGCCGCTTTTGGCGGCGGGCTGGACTTCGAGCTTGCCGGCCAGTTCGGCATCGTCGGTGCGCACCTGCAGCGCCGACAGGGTCAGCGTGCCGCCGGCCTGCCCGGTATTCCAGCTGCCGGTGGCTTTGGCGTCCCGCAGTCGCAGCTGCTCCAGGAAATTGTTCTGGCCGGACTGGGTTCTGGGCGCGGGCCGCTTGCCGGCGTCGCTGGCGCCCGGCACGCTCTGCACGTTGGCATCGAAGCGGGTCAGGGCGCCCTGGCCGCTGACATCGACCTTGCCGTCCAGCGGCAACGGCGCCAGCTGGGTGTAGAGCTGGGACGGATTGATGCGGTTGAGCGTGGCCTTCAGGGTCCAGTTCTGCTCGGGTGCCGGCTTGCCCGCCATGGCCGTGGCGGTTTTGTCAGCTGGGGGCGGCTGCGTCCATTCGCCGCTGGCAAGCAGTTCGCCGCCGCCCAGCTGCGCCTTGAGGCTGCGCACCAGGGCCGTGCCGTTTCGCCATTCGCCTTCGGTGCCCAGGGTTTCCAGCGGCAGGCGCTGCTGGTCCCAGGGGCCGGGCAGGGCGTTGGCCAGCTGCAGTTGCAAGGCCCAGGCGGGGCTGGCGGGCGTGGCCGGCGTGCCGTTTTCAAGCGGCCGCACGGTGGCGCTGCCGGTCAGCAGGGTTTGCGGCGCCTGCGGCAGCACGGCGGCAATGTCCAGGTCTCGGAATATTGCATCGGCCTGCGGCACGGGCTGCGCTGCCCAGGGCATGACGCGGGCGCTGAGGCTGGCCTGGGGTTGCGCTTGCGGCTGGGGTGCTGGTGCTGGTTTTTTGGCATTGGCTGCTGGCGGGGTGGCCGCTGCCGCCGTCATCTGCAGCTCGGCCTTGACCAGAAGCTCGGTCAGCGGCCCGTTGGCCGTGGCCTGAAATGCCAGCGGCACCGGCGCCGGGCTGTTGGGCACTGGAACCGTCACGGCGCCTGCCAGGTTGGCCTCCAGCGTGAGCGGCGCGGCCGATGTCAGGCTGGCACGACCGCTGTATTGGCCGCTGGCGACCTGCGCGCTCTTGAGGTCCAGCTGGTGCCGCAGGCCGGTGTATTCGTAGCGCCCGGCAATGTTGCTGGCGGAAAACGGCGTTTTGCCAGTGAACTGGAACTGGCTGACGGAAAACTCGTCCAGCACCACGCGGATCGGAATGCCTAGCGCGGTGGGCGGCTTGGGCGGCTCCGGATCGGGCGGGCGGGTATCGTTGACCTGCACGCTGCCGGCCGCCAGGCGGTCGAGCTTGAGCGTGCCGTGCAGCAGCGACCACGGCTGCCAGGCCAGGCTGACATCTTTTGCATCGACCGTCAGCCCGTCTTTGCGCCACTGCAGCGCATTGAGATGGCCGCCAGTGCGCAGGGAGCCGGTGGCGCCCTCGGCCGTCAGCGGCTGCGACTTGCCGGCCCAGCCCAGCACGGTCGCCAGCGAGCCTTCGGTGCCGGCCCACCACCAGAGCCCGCCAGTGGTCCCGACCGCCAGCGCGACCAGGCCGCCGGCCGTATAGGCCACGGCTTTCAGCCAGCGCCGCGCCGGCTTGGCCGCTGGCGCTACCGGCTGCTGGTCCGGCCTGTGAGATGAAGAGGGCGCAACCATCAAAAAACAAAGCCCACGCTGATGTGCAGCCGCGCCTGCTTGGCCTTCAGGCCGTAGGCCAGATCGATCTGCAGCGGTCCAATCGGGCTTCTCCAGCGCAAGCCAGTTCCAATGCCGACGGAGGGGCGCAAGTCCTGGGCCTTGTCGGCCACGGCACCGGCGTCGATGAAAAGCGTGTTTTCAAACTCGCTCGGCTGGCCCTTGAGGGTGATGGGCCGCTGCCACTCGACGCTGCCAACCGCCTCGAAGCGGCCAGGGCCGATGGCGCCATTGGGCAGCTGGATGCCGATGTCGCGGTAGCCGTAGCCGCGCACCGTGTTGTCGCCGCCGGTGCGAAACAGCTGGGTGCTCGGAATACGTGCCGTGTCCTTGGACAGCACCGCGCCAACTTCGGCGCGCATGGCGATGCGCCCGCGTTCCAGGGTCTTGATGCCCATCCACCGGCCCACGGTGCGGGTGAAGGGCTGGCGGTCTTCGCCCAGCGTGGTGCCGCCGCCCAGCTCGAAGCCCAGGGCATAGCCGCTGCTCGGAAACGGCAGGCTGTCGAAGTAGCGGCCGGTCCAGACATAGTTGGCTGTAAGCGCCGAGCCCTCGCCGGTATCGGCCGCTGAACTGCCCACCACGCCTGCGCCCCGGACAGTGGCCCGGTCATATTGAAGGTAGATGTTGCGGTCGATCCGGTCGCCCACCTGCGAGCGGCCAAAGCGCAGGCGCTGCGCATCGGTGATCAGCTCCTTGTCACGGGTGCGCTCGGCTCGGGCCAGCGCGCCCCAGCGCCAGCTCGCCTCGTCGGGAATGGACGTCCATTCGGTCTGGGCAAAGGGTGATTTTTTCTCCAGCTGCAGCTTGGTGACGGCGCGCCAGCCAATGCCGGGCAGCCGGTGATGGGTGTGCTCGACCGAGGCGCGGGGGCCGCTGTCGGTCGTCACGCCCACGCCCAGAATGATTTTTTGCAGCCTGGCCTCGCGCACCTGCACCTGCACCGGCACCGCCTGCGGGTCGTTCTCCGGGTTGATGAAGACATAGGCCGAATCAAAGTAGCCACTGGACGCCAGCCGCTGCTGCGCCTCCACCAGCTGGTTCAGGTCGTAGATGTCGCCCTGGTTCAACCGTGCCAGCCGGGGCACCAGCACCGGGTCGTAGCGCTCCACGCCGCTGACCTGCATCGGCCCCAGCCGGTAGAGCGGGCCGGAATCGAGGTTCACGCTCAGGCTGGCAGTGCGGTTGGGGGCATCCACATCGGCCAGGCTGCTGCCCACTTTGCCGGCCGGATAGCGGCGGGCAACCAGCTGGCGCAAGGCCTGGGTCTTGGCGCTGCTCCAGGCATCCTGGGTGAAGGGCTGGCCGGTGGGCAGGCGCCAGTTGCGCTGGATGTTGTTGCGCTGGGTGGACGCGTCGGCGTCGGGCGTGGTGGCGATGTCGCCGGCAAAGGTGATGGCGACCGGGCCGATGCGGGTGGTCTCCCCGGGATCGACCGCCACCACAATCACCTGGCGCTGGTTGACGCCGCCCTCGCGGGTGATGCGGATGTCGGGGCTGAAGTAGCCCAGCGTGCCGACCAGGTTGCGGACATTGCGCTCGGCCAGCACGATCAGGCGTTCGAGTTCGACCTCATCGAGGTCCGTCACGGCGCGGTAGCGCTGCAGTTCAAGGTGCCTTTCCAGCATTTCACGCACGGGGTCCGGCGCGCGCACCACAATGTCGAATGCCGTGACCTCGGTGGCGGCGCTGGTGGGGCCGACCAGGCCTTGCGGCGTGGGCTCGGCCTCGACTTTGGCGGGCGGCGGCTCCGGCGGCGGGGCGGTCTGCTGCACGCTTGAAGGCGGCACGGCGCCGGAAGACATGGAGGGGCTGGCAGCAGACGCAGCGGGCGCAGTAGACGTGGTCGGCATGCCTGGCACGGCGGTTTGCGCGCTGGCCGAAGGGCCGAGCAGCAATGCCAGCAAAGCGAGCGAGGTCAGCGAAGTAAGCGAAAGAGGGCCGCAGATGGCGGAGAAGGGCAAAGTCGTGGCGTTTGCCCAAGGGCGGTGGATACGGGGTTGGGTCACGCGCCCGAGTTTACTGTGACCTTATTTGGACAGCAGCCGGATCGCTTCCTCAAGTCCCTTGAGGGTCAGGGGGTACATGCGCTGGCCCATCAGCTGCTGGATCACGCTGATGCTCTGCCGGTACTGCCAGACGCCCTGCGGCTCCGGGTTGATCCAGGCGAATTTCGGGAAGGCGCTGGTCAGGCGCTGCAGCCATTCGGCGCCAGCTTCCTCGTTGTTGTATTCGACGCTGCCGCCGGCCTGTAATATTTCGTAAGGGCTCATCGTGGCGTCGCCGACAAAGATCAGCTTGTAGTCCTTGTTGTACTTGCGGATGATGTCCCAGGTCGGAAACTTCTCGGCAAAGCGGCGGCGGTTGTTCTTCCACATGAAGTCATAGACGCAGTTGTGGAAGTAATAGAACTCCAGGTGCTTGAA
>JAQGNK010000289.1 GCA_028291905.1 Polaromonas sp. | reverse complement strand
CAGTGTTCAACGGGATGAATCAGCGTCGCCATGCTTACTCCAGCCCTTCTTCGACCAGTTCGCTGGCGCGCAGCAGGGCCCGCGCCTTGGCTTCGGTTTCCCTCCACTCCAGCTCGGGCACCGAGTCAGCCACCACGCCGGCAGCGGCCTGCACATAGAGCATGCCGTCCTTGATGATGCCGGTGCGGATCGCAATCGCCACGTCCATGTCGCCGGCATAGCTCAGGTAGCCGCAGGCGCCGCCGTACAGGCCACGCTTGTTGGGCTCCAACTGGTCGATCAGCTCCATCGCATGCACTTTCGGCGCGCCGGTCAGCGTGCCGGCCGGGAAGGTGGCGCGCAGCACGTCCATGCTGGTCATGCCCTCGTTCAGGATGCCTTCGACATTGCTGACGATGTGCATCACATGGCTGTAGCGCTCGACCGCGAAGGCTTCGGTCACCTTGACCGTACCGGTCTGGGCGATGCGGCCGATGTCGTTGCGTGCCAGGTCGATCAGCATGACGTGCTCGGCGCGCTCCTTGGGGTCGTTGACCAGCTCCAGCTCGACCGCCTGGTCGGCTTCGAGCGACGAGGCGCGGGGCCGGGTGCCGGCCAGCGGGCGAATCGTGATCTTCTGGCCTGCCTCGACCTGCTCCTGGCGCACCAGAATTTCAGGCGAGGCGCCGACCACGTGGAAGTCGCCGAAATGGTAGTAATACATGTACGGCGACGGATTGAGGGAGCGCAGCGCCCGGTAGAGCGACAGGGGCGACTCGGTGTAGCGCTTCTTGATGCGCTGGCCAACCTGCACCTGCATGAAGTCGCCGCCCTCGATCAGCCGCTTGGCCCGCTCGACGGCGGCGATGTAGTCGGCCTTGGCGAATTCGCGCTCGGCCGGATAGCCCTGCGTGGGTTTCACCACCGGCGCACTGACCGAATATTTCAGCTGCTCCTTGAGCTCGCGCAGGCGCTTCTTGGCATTGGCATAGGCTTCCGGGCGGGCCGGATCGGCGTAGACGATCAGGTAGAGCTTGCCCGAGAGGTTGTCGATCACCGCCAGCTCCTCGCACTGCAGCAGCAGGATGTCGGGGCAGCCCAGGGTGTCGGGGGGGCAGGTTTTCTCCAGCTTTTTTTCGATGTACCGCACCGCGTCGTAGCCGAAGTAGCCCGCCAGCCCGCCGCAAAAACGCGGCAGTCCGGGCCGCAGCGCGACCTTGAAGCGCTTTTGGTAGGCGCTGATGAAATCGAGTGGATTGTCGCGGGAGGTCTCGACCACCCGGCCGTCGGTCACCACCTCGGTCACGCAGTCGGCGCCGAAGCCTGACGAGCGCAGCAGCGTGCGGGCCGGCAGGCCGATGAAGCTGTAGCGGCCGAAGCGCTCGCCGCCGACGACGGATTCGAGCAAAAAGCTGAATTTGCCGCCGTCCCGCGCGTTGGCGAGCTTGAGGTAGAGCGAGAGCGGGGTTTCCAGGTCGGCAAATGCTTCGAGCATCAGCGGAATGCGGTTGTAGCCTTGTGCCGCGAGGCTTTTAAATTCGAGTTCTGTCATCACTGTGTTTCCTTCACCGGAAGACCAGGCACATCAAAAATGCTGTCTTCCGCCATTCAAAACGCCCCGAAGTCCGGGGCCGGGATGCTCTTGCGTGGCGCAGGAGCGCATCAATTCGGGGTGAGGCAGGCCGGAGGCGATGCAGGCTCAAAGGGATGAGCGGGGCAGCAAATGGCTCAGGCGCGCCAGGCAGGACAGCGACGCCAAAGCCAGGCTCCCCGGCTTGCGCAAGCTGCTGTTTGAACGATGCGTTGAATGAACATGTTGCCCAAAGTGTAGCAAAGCGGCGCGCGTACTGGCCAGCCGTTAAAAAAGTCACATCTTGACCGTACAAAGCCAACACCAGCTAGCGCAAACCCCTGTTGTGAACAGGCTGGTTCGGGTTTCCAATGATGAGATCGATAAAAGCACGACTGTTCTATTTTTTAATATTCGGGGATTACTTAATGACTTTTACAAAACGATTCCTGTCTGGCCTGGCGGGCTTGCTGCTATCGGCCAGCCTTATGGCTGCGACGGTGGACGTGTCGGGTATCAAGCTGCCTGACTCGGTCGAGGTGGCGGGCAGCAAGCTGCAGCTCAATGGCGCGGGCGTTCGCTACAAGGCCGTCTTCAAGGTCTATGCGGCCGCGCTTTATCTTGACAAGAAGGCCGCGACGCCAGAGGAGGCTTATGCCGCATCCGGCCCCAGGCGCATCAGCATCACGATGCTGCGCGAAATTGATTCCAACGAGCTCGGCAAGAGCTTTACCAAGGCGTTTGAAGAAAACGCGCCAAAAGCGGAGATGTCCAAGCTGATTCCGGGACTGCTCAAGATGGGCAATGTTTTTGCAGAGCAGAAAAAGATGACGGCCGGCGAAGCCTTTTCACTGGATTGGGTGCCAGGAACGGGAACCGTGATTCTGGTCAAGGGCAAGCCCCAGGGCGAGCCCATCAAGGAAATCGAGTTTTACAACGCGCTCATGCGCATCTGGCTCGGCTCCAATCCGGCGGACTGGAAACTGAAGGAAGCTATGCTGGGAAAATCCTCCTGAGCCCGGAAACCCAGGGGCATGGCAAGGCCAGCTGTGCAATGCGGTTTTGTCTTCAGCTCACCGGTGGGCCATCCGAAGCGGCTTGGGCAAGTTCGGCCAGCGAGTCGATCAACCGGTCGGCATCCACGCCTTGCACCGGCTCGCCGTGGTTGTAGCCATAGGTCACCAGCACCACCGGGCAACCCGCGGCACGCGCGGCACGCGCATCATTGCTGGAGTCGCCGACCATTAAGGTGCGGGCGGGCGTGGTGCCCAGGAATTCACAGGCTTTGAGCAGCGGCAGCGGATCGGGCTTTTTTCGCTCGAATGAATCGCCGCCGAAGACTTCCCCAAAAAAACCATCCAGCCCCTTGAGCCTTAGCAGCTCACGGGCGAATCCGGCCGGCTTGTTGGTCAGGCAGACCAGCGGCAGGCCGATCTTTTGCAGCTGCTGCAAGCCCTGCATCACGCCGCCGTACACGGTGGAATGCTGGCCGTTGATGCTGGCGTAATGCTGCTGGTAGCTGGCCTGGGCCTGGGGGTAAAGCGCTACCAGATCAATAGCTGATTGCGCAGCTGCTGATTGGGCTTGCACATGATTCAGCACTGACCTGACCAGGTGCTCGGAGCCTTTGCCGACCATGCGGCTGGCCGTTTCGGCATCGACCGCCACGGCGGCCAGCTGCGGCGGCAGCACGTCGGCCAGCATCCGGTTGAGCGCTGCCACGAAGTCGCCCATGGTGTCGATGAGGGTGCCGTCGAGGTCGATGATGGCCGCATCGAAGTCGGCAAGGTTCAGGATAA
>JAQGNK010000235.1 GCA_028291905.1 Polaromonas sp. | reverse complement strand
CGGGCGTCGTCCAGACCACGTTGAACTGGCCGTCGGCCTTGATCTCGCCGATGCACACCGACGGGTGACGGTGGGGGTTCGTCGCGTCCATCTTGCTCATGAGGCCCGACGGTGCCTGGAAGGTCTGGCCGGCCATGGCGGCGATCACCTTGTCGGTGTCGGTGGATTTCGCTTTGTCAACCGCCTGCTTCCACATGTTGAGGCCGATGTAGGTCGCGTCCATCGGGTCGTTGGTCAGCGGTTTGTCCTTGTGGCCGGCGATGCCCTTGAGCTTGGCGTAATCGGACCATTTCTTGATGAACTCGGTGTTGGCCGGGCTCTTGATCGACTGGAAGTAGTTCCAGGCCGCCAGGTGGCCGACCAGCGGTTTGGTATCGACGCCGCGCAGTTCCTCTTCACCCACCGAGAAGGCGACGACCGGCACGTCCTTGGCCTTCAGGCCGGCATTGCCCAGTTCCTTGTAGAAAGGCACGTTCGAGTCACCGTTGATGGTCGAGACCACCGCCGTCTTGCCGCCTTCGGAGAACTTCTTCACGTCAGCCACGATGGTCTGGTAATCCGAATGGCCGAACGGGGTGTATTTCTCGTCGATGTCCTTGTCGGCCACGCCTTTGCTCTTCAAGTAGGCGCGCAAAATCTTGTTGGTGGTGCGTGGATAAACATAGTCGGTGCCCAGCAGCACCCAGCGCTTGGCCCCGCCGCCGGCCTTGCTCATCAAATAATCAACTGCGGGAATCGCCTGCTGGTTCGGCGCCGCGCCGGTGTAAAACACGTTCTTGCTCAGCTCTTCGCCTTCGTACTGCACCGGGTAGAACAGCAGGCCGTTCATTTCTTCAACCACCGGCAGCACCGACTTGCGCGACACCGAGGTCCAGCAGCCAAAGATCACCGAAACTTTGTCCTGGCCGAGCAGCTGCTTGGTTTTTTCAGCGAACAGCGGCCAGTTGGAGGCCGGATCGACGATGACCGGCTCCAGCTTCTTGCCCATCACGCCGCCCTTGGCGTTGATCTCGTCAATCGCCATCAGCACGGTGTCTTTCAGAACGGTTTCGGAAATCGCCATGGTGCCCGACAGGCTGTGCAGGATGCCGACCTTGATGGTGCCTTCGGCGGCATAAGCCGGCAGCGCGGACAAGGTGGTCAGGGCGACGGCGGCAGTGAGCGCCTTGAGGGTGAATCGACGTTGCATGAATGCTTCTCCGGTGGGTTGACAAGTTTTCCGTCTCGCTGCGTGGGGCCGGGATGAACAGGCCTTTTGCGTCGCGATGGGTGGACTTTAGGGAGGAGCGCACGATTGGGGAATACGCCGGGTGGCGTACAGCGCGCAAGCATTGCAAGGACACGCGGGTCGAAATCGGAGCGTGCCGAAAGTCGGCGTGATGGGTTTGTGCTGTACAGCCCAGGCAAGTTGCCAGGTCTGGCGCTGGCGCGCGACAGCTGGCCTACAGGAGCAGGTGCCGCAGCGCAGCGGCAGCGCCAAGGCAGGCATTCAGCCAATGCCATCGAAGGCTTTTTATGGGCCGGATGCACCGCGCCGCCGGGCGTTTTTCAAGACCTCGGCGGCGCTGGCTGGACCGTCTCAGGCTACCGGGGAAACGAAGGAGATCAACCGGCCCATGCGGGCGATGAAGTTCGAGGTGGTGATGAATTGGGGCTTTTCACGCTTCACATAGGGCTCGATCTCCGGCGGCACGTCGGCCGGATAAGGCGAGGTGTCGTACACGTCGCCGACATGGCGGCTTTGGTAGGCGGTTCCTGTGTAGGGCGTCGCGGGGCCGTTACCTCGGTAGGGGTTGACGATCTCGGGCACCGGGGCGGTCCAGTATTTACCCTCCACCAACGAAGCCACGATTGTCTTGACCTCGGTTTCTGGCACCACCGGGGTCTTCATCACAGCGCCTTCGAACAGGTCGGGGAAATCCACTTCGCGGATCGCGGTGAAGTATTTCGGCAGAGCGCGGGCCGTGGCGGCCTTCAACGGCGACTTGGCCACCATCGCATCGATCTGCGCCTGGGTCATGGCATTGAGTTCGTCCAGCCGCTTTTGCAGCGCTGCAGTATCGACCGTTCGGCCCGATGAATAGTGGCTGATGGTGTTGGTGATGTCCTTGTTGAAAAAATACGCGCCGTTGTGGATGTTGGAGCCGTAGCGGTGGATATAAAGCGGCTCGTTCGTGTCAAGCTCGATGAACGTGGCGACGTTACGTCCAGCCAGCAGGGGGTTGAGGGTCGCCACGTTGGCTGGCAGCTGAATGGACGGCGATTTCAGCCAGTTAATGGCTTTTTGCAGCTGCGACAGGTATTTTTTGTCTCCGGTCAGCGTGAAGTAGCCAAACAATTGCTGGATATTGGTCTGCGTCGTATGGGTCGCAAGCGAGCGTGGCTCATAGGAGCGCGCACCGGCTGGAGCGCCAGCGGGGCGGCCATTCGTTTCGCGCGACAGGTGCTGAAGGCTCCAGCCGGACTGGAGCGGGTTCGCGCTTGAGGTCCACTGCATGCGCTGCATGCAATCCATGGCCCGAATGATGTTGGGCACCAGATCCTTGCGGCCCAGTGTCAGCACGCACATGGTCAGGAACTTGATGTTCTCGCCCATCACGTCATCGTTGAATGTCACATGCAGCGTGTAGTCGCCGTCTTCCATGCCTGCGCGGGCGCCCGCAGGGAGCTGCGCGGCATTAGGCAGGGGCATGGAGGTGATGGCATTGGGATTGTGCGGAAAGCGCTGAGGCCAACCGCCGTCCGCCATGCCAAACTGAGGCCCGAACTGCGCATCGACCACGAACTTGATCGCCTTCTCGGTAGCTGCCAGGTAAACCGGGTCCTTCTTTTCCAGGTACATGCGCAGCATCAGCTGCGCGGCTACAGCCGTGGTGGCATCGTCGAAGGTGGCATTGCCGTAGTAGTGCTGGAATTCTTCCAGCCGCCAGCCATTCATGCCAATGGTTTCGTACCAGTGCTTGAGCGATTCCTCGCCAGCAAAGTCATAGATGTAATTCCAGCCGCCCGAGCTGTGCTGGGCGGCGGCCACCGCCTTGCCAGTGCGGTCAGAGGCTTGATAGAAGCGCTCATCTGTCGTGGCGTGGTAAGCATCCAGATAGGTGTGGCCGACAGAAGAAGTGCCGGGCGGCTGCAGCCAGAGCATGGTGCGCTTTGCCTCCATCTCGCCGAATGTCTGGGTAAGGTCAGGCGAGTAAGACCAGACATAGCCACCTTTGTAGGACACGACTTCATCCATATAGCTGGCGGCCCGCTTGAGCGCCGCAGCGGCATCAGCCTGAGGCGTTGCCGGCGCTGGTGGCGCGGGCGTTGCCACGTCGTCGTCACCCCCGCCGCATGCGGCCAGGGCAAGTGGGGACAAAACCGAAATTGCAAACAGTCTGCGCTTCATGAAAATTTCCTGTATTGGTTGAATGTCCGAAGGATTCCGACCGCAATTGCCAGATGGCATAAAAATCAGTTGTCATACAACTGCGGCGTGACATTATTGCCAAAATGATGAAAATTATCAATATTCGTATTTTCTATAATGCAATTTCATAATTTTCATGTTAGACATCGTACAAATAAATCTACCAAGCTTTTGTGTCAACACCGGTTTCATTCATAAGCAGATTACTTTGTAAAAAATCAGGCGAACGCTGAAATGGCTTCCAAAAACGCAAGGAACTGCTTCATAGGAACCAATTCCTGTGGCTGCCTGCGTGGTTATCAACCCCAAGACGCATGACTGGCTGAACTAATCAGCCATGGCTTTAAACCGCTGATCCAGGATGCCTACTGATCAGCTTCTACCTTGTCCAACGAGCGTTATGAAGTCCTTCTCATAGCCGCTCAAAACAGCCGCTGCCTTATCGCGCTGGGCGGCGGAGGTGGCGTTGTGGAATTCGGCGAAGGACTTGCAGCCCTCGGCCAGCAGCTTGTCGGCGTAGTCACGGTAGGCGATGTCGGGCGAACTGAGGGCGCGCTCGATCAGGCCATTGACCGCTTTCAATGACCGGGCCGGCTTGTCAGCTGGCGCATCGGCCGCCAGCTGGCGCAGGGTGTCCAGGGCGTCCTGCTGGCGGCGCAACCTTTCGGCATAGGCGCGGGTGGCGTCGAAGCTGGACTGGTCGATGATTCGGCCCAGCAGCGCTTCTTGCGCATCATCTATCCGGCCGTAGAGCATTTCGGCACGGCTGACAGCTTTTTTCAGGCGCTGCTTGCGCCGCGCTTCGGGCGCGCCTTCCAGGAAATCCTCGCGGTACTCGGCATTGGCCTTGGCGAAGCGGCGCTCCAGGTGCTGCAGCTGGCTTGCGTCAAACGACGCGGCCACCAGCGCCGCCGAGGGCTCGGCCCATGCGCCGACCAGCCGCAGCCTGCGCCGCGCATCGGCAACCATCGCGCAGATTTGAGGTCCGCTGGCGTCGGCATGAACCTGGCGCTGGGCGTCCTGCAGCAGCTCGATATAGCCCGGCAGCTGGGTCTGGCGGTGCCATTCCTGCAGGCGCTTGAGGTCGGCGCGCACCTGGGGCTTTTGCGCGTCGCTGAAGTCGGCATAGCCGTCGAGATACCAATAGGCCAGCTCGGGCGCCTGGTTGTAGGCCAGCTTGATGGTGCTGCAGGCCGGCAGCAGCAGGGCCAGGGCCAGCAGGCCGGCCAACCGCCAGCCCGCCGCAAAATAGCGCCGGCCAGCATGGGAAATTACCTGAAGAAGCCCTGGGGCACGACTCCAGAATCCAGCATCTGAAAAACCGAGAGCAATTCGCATGGCAACCCCAGTCAATGTCCTACCGCCTTCCGTGGCCGCAGGCAAAGGCTTGCAAAATGAAAGGCGAACGCGCCGAAGTATTGCACTGATCGACCTGGAAGGCGCCGAGGGCATGCGATGGGCGGCCTTTGGCGCTGGTTTTAGCTGCCCTGGCTACTGCTGTTTGTCCAGAAACGGCCTGAGCAAGTCCATCGGCAGCGGAAACACGATAGTGGTGTTCTTGTCGGCGCCGATCACGGTCAATGTGTCGAGGTAGCGCAGCTGGATCGCCTGCGGCTCCTGCGCCAGGATCCGGGCGGCCTGGAACAGCTTTTCGGACGCCTGCAGCTCGCCCTCGGCATGGATCACCTTGGCTCGGCGCTCGCGCTCGGCCTCGGCCTGGCGGGCAATCGCCCGGACCATGGATTCGGTCAGGTCCACCTGCTTGATCTCGACATTGGCCACCTTGATGCCCCAGGAGTCGGTCTGTGCGTCGAGCGCCTGCTGGATGTCGGTGTTGAGCTTTTCGCGCTCGGCCAGCATGTCGTCGAGCTGATGCTTGCCCAGCACCGAGCGCAGCATGGTCTGCGCCAGCTGGCTGGTGGCGTTGAGATAATCGGCCACCTGGATGATGGCCTTTTGCGGGTCGATGACGCGCAGGTATACCACCGCGCTGACCTTGACCGAGACGTTGTCGCGCGAGATCACGTCCTGCGTCGGCACCTCCAGCACCACCGTGCGCAAATCCACCCGCACCGCCTGCTGGATGAGCGGGACGATCAGCACCAGCCCCCTGACCTTCCAGAAACGCCCCAGCGTGAAGACCACGCCGCGCTCGTACTCGCGGAAAATCCGCACCGCGTTGAGCAAAAAGACAATCAGCAGCAGCACGGCCAGCCCGAGGCCCAGCCAGCCGAAATTGAAGTTCATGTTGCGTCTCCTTGGGGGCTGACCGGCTCCACCTGGAGCACCAGCCCGTCGATAGCTGTGACCCTGGCCATTTGACCCGGCGCCAGCGCGGCGCCGGCACGGACAGACCACACTTCGCCTTGTA
The DNA here is from genome assembly GCA_028291905.1 of Polaromonas sp. Lineage (GTDB taxonomy): Bacteria > Pseudomonadota > Gammaproteobacteria > Burkholderiales > Burkholderiaceae_C > Polaromonas. The sequence goes on along the minus strand of JAQGNK010000235.1, from coordinate 16,253 downwards.
GGCGCAGCACCATGCTGCCGTCAGGATTGACCAGGATGCGGCCGGTCGCGCCCAGCATCTGCTCGCGGCCGCTGACGACCGGGCGCCGGCGTGCCTGCAGCGCAAAGTTCAGCGTCAGCACCAAAAAGCCGGTGCTCGCCAGCGCCACGCCGGCAATCAGGGGCCAGGGGATGCGCCAGGCCGGCGCGTCGGTGTCGATCAGCATGACCGAGCCGGTCACGAAGGCGGTGACGCCGCCCAGCCCCAGCAGGCCGAAGCCGGGGGTGAAATGCTCGGCGATGAGCAAGCCCAGGCCGAGCGCCATCAGCGCCAGGCCGGCATAGCTCACCGGCAGCAGCTGCAGCGCAAACAGCCCGAGCAGCAGGCTGATGCCGCCGATGACGCCGGGCGCCACCAGGCCGGGGCTGAAGAACTCGAACAGCAGGCCATAAAAGCCAATCATGAGCAGCAGGTAGGCCACGCCGGGGTCGGTGATGATGGCCAGCAACCGGGTGCGCCAGTCCGGCTGGAGGTCGATCAGCTGGGCGCCGGCGGTGGCCAGCCGCCGGGACTGGCCCTGCGCCGTGAGGGTTCGCCCGTCCAGCTGTATGAGCAGCTGCGGCAGGTCGGCGGCGATCAGGTCGATGACATGGAGCCGGAGCGCTTCCTCGGCCGACAGGCTGGCGGCCTCGCGCACTGCCTTGTCGTCGGCCCAGTCGGCGTTGCGTCCGCGCAGCTCGGCCAGGCCGCGAAGGTAGGCGGCCGCGTCGTTGGTCTGCTTGTGCAGCAGCACGTCGCCCGACAAGGGCGCGCCGGCGCTGCGGCTGGCGGGCGGCTCGCCGGACACTGGCGGCTGCCGGGTCGCTGGCTGCGCACCGAGCGACACCGGCGTGGCCGCGCCCAGGTTGGTCGCCGGCGCCATCGCGGCGACATGGCTGGCGTACAGGATGAAAGTGCCGGCACTGGCGGCGCGTGCGCCGTTGGGCATGACGAACGTGGCCACGGGAACCGGCGAGGCCAGGATGGCGCGGATGATGGCGCGCATGGACAAATCCAGGCCGCCGGGCGTGTCCATGGTGATGACGACCAGCTGTGCATTGAGCCCGTCCGCCTTGGCCAGGCCGCGCGCCAGGTAATCGGCATGGGCGGGCCCGACCGTCCCGCTCTGGCTGAGTACGACCACCGGCGGCGCTGAAGGCGGCGCCTGCGGCTGTGCGCCAGGCCGGGACATGCAGAAGATCAACAGCAGCAGCGCAAGTGTCGTGCGCACCCCTTACCTCCTCCAGGGCTTCAGCCCATGCACCGGAACCGCAAACTCACCTCATGACTTTGCCATAAAGAGCGCGCTTGCGGCGCGCTCCAGGCAGCCAACTGGTAAGGCGATGTGAAAGACCATTTTAAGCATCAAACAGGCTGCTGGCGCAATAAACACCTGCGCAAGCAGCTACTTATTTAATAGCAATCCATCCCGCCCGGAAGGCTGGCGATTCAGGCTGCAGGCGCATCAAGCTCGGGCTGGCGCGCCTTGAAGAAAATGTCCCAGGCGGCCATGAAGAGCGCTGCCACCACCGGGCCGATGACAAAGCCATTGAGCCCGAACAGCGCCATGCCGCCCACGGTCGAAACCAGCACGACGTAGTCGGGCATCTTGGTGTCCTTGCCGACCAGCACCGGGCGCAGGATGTTGTCCACCAGGCCGATCACCAGCACGCCAAAGGCAATCAACAGGACGCCCTGCCAGATGGCGCCGGTGGCCAGCAGGTAAATCGCCACCGGCAACCACACCAGCGCCGCGCCCACCGCCGGCAGCAGCGACAGGAAAGCCATCAGGGTGCCCCAGAGCACCGGCGCATGAATGCCCAGGAACCACAGGATCAGCCCGCCCAGCAGGCCCTGGAGCATCGCCACCGCGATATTGCCCTTGACGGTGGCGCGGATGACAGTGGTGAACTTCTCGAACAGGTTGCGCTTGATGTCTTCGTCCAGCGGAATCGCGCCCCGGATGCGCCGGGACAGGGCGGCGCCATCGCGCAAAAAGAAAAACAGCAGGTAGAGCATGATGAAAAAGCTGACGAAAAAGTCAAAGGCGTTCTGGCCGATGCTCAGCGCCTGCGTGGCGATGGCCTGGCTGCCCTTGGTCAGGCTGCCGGAGATGCGCTCCTGGATCAGGCCGAAGTTGCTCAGCCCCAGGCGTTCGAGCTGGCTGGTGATCCAGGCCGGCAGCGCACCGTAGATTTGCTGGAAGTAGCGGCTGAAGTTCAGGTCGCCGGACTGCACCCGCTGATAGACGCTGGTGCCCTCTTGCACCAGCAAGGCGCTGATGACGCTGACCGGCAGGATCACCAGCACGAGGATGATGGCCACCGTGAGCATGGCGGCGGGGGTGCGTTTTTGCGGCATGGCCCTGAGCAGGCGCAAAAACAGCGAATTGAACAGGATGGCAAACACCGCGCCCCAGAACACCGCGCCGTAAAAAGGCCAGAGCACCCAGAAAAAGGCCAGCGAGACGCCCACCAGCAAACAAATGAATGTTTTGTCTTCGAGGGATGAAGACTGGGCCATTTTGGAGAGTTTCATGAGCTTGCCAGAAAGGGTGAAGGATGGAGTGGCCGATGGTAACGGCAGGCACGGCAGTGCCGGGCGCTTTATGGTCTGCGGCGCTGGCGGCGGGCGGCGGGCGCGGGGTCATGCCGGTGCACGGTGCAAGGCGGCGCTCATCGTGCAGGCCGCGCCGGCACAGGCTCGACATAGCCGGCCTGGAAAATGCGCTGCTGCCCTTGTTCGAACTCGACCGTCACCGACAGCGAATCGGCCGCCGCGACCCGGCCAGTGCCGTAGCGCCTGACCCTGACCAGATCGCCCGGCCTGAAACCGGCCGCCTGCGCTGGCAAGGTTGCCGCGCCAGGCCGGGGCGTCGCAGCGCCGTCAGCGCCGTCAGCGCTGCCAGCCTGCGCCTGCATGTCCCTGGCCACGCTGGGCTGGCCTGCCTGCGCCGGTTCATGCGCGTCTTGCCGCGCCTGGCCGGCAAGCTCGGCCTGCAGCGCGCCGATGCGCTGGCAGTTGTCGCAGTGGCCGCAGGGCGTGACATCGGCTTGCTCCTGCAGGTGCGCCAGCAGCAAGCGCCAGCGGCACTGGCCGGTCTGGGCATAGAACACCATGTTTTCCAGCATTTCCTGGTCCTGCTCGCGCTTATGCTGGTACTGGGCCACCAGGGCTTGCAGCGCCGCCGGCGACAGCTTTTTTTGCAGCAGGTGGAAGTTTCCGTTTGAATGCTGCGCGGCGACGTGCTGGTGGCGCAGCAGGCTGGCGGCCACCTTGAGCTTGTTGAGCGGGCGGCCCAGCCGGCTTTTCAAAACCGACAGCCCCCAGCCGTGCTGGTCGCGGTCGGGCGGTTCCTGCTGCAGCGCCTGGTAGAGCGCCTGCACGTCGTCTGTTTCAGGATAACGCCCGCTCATGAAAAACTGCTGCACCGCCTTGTCGCGGCGTAGAAACAGCAGCGTGCACAGCGCATCGTGCCCATCGCGGCCAGCCCGGCCTGACTCCTGGTAGTAGGCGTCCAGCCCGGCAGGCATCTGGTGGTGCAGCACAAACCGGATGTCGGGCTTGTCGATCCCCAGGCCGAAGGCATTGGTCGCCACCATGACCCGCACCGCGCCGCTCATGAAGGCCTCCTGCGCCGCATGCCGCTCGGCCGCATTGAGCTTGCCGTGGTAGAGCCCGACCGACTCGCCGGCGCCCTCAAGCAACGACCACACCGCCTGCGCCGCCTTGACCGTCGCGGCATACACCAGCCCGCTGCCGGCGCTGGCCTTGACAAGCGCCAGGGTTTTTTCGAGCTTGTCTTTTTCGCCCATGACCTGCTCGACCCGGTAATGCAGGTTGGGCCGGTAGGCGCCGGTGTTGACCACATCGCTGGCGGCAATGCCCAGCTGGTCCCGGATGTCCTGCGTGACCGGCTCGGTCGCCGTGGCGGTGAGCGCCAGCACAGTGGGCCGGCCCAGCTGGTTCAGCGCGGGGGCTATGTCGAGAAAGGCCGGCCGAAAGTCATGGCCCCATTGCGAAATGCAATGGGCCTCGTCCACCACGAGCAGGCTGACCGGGTGGCACCTGAGCTGCATCATGAAGTCGGCATCAACCAGACGCTCGGGCGTGATCAGCACGATGCGGGCGCTGCCGTCGGCCACGGCCGCTTCAGCCTCCCTCAGCGCCTGGGCATCGAGCGCGCTGTTGAGCTCAACCGCTTCTATGCCGCGCCGCCGCAGGCTTTCGCACTGGTCCTTCATCAAGGCAATCAGCGGCGAGACCACCACGGTACGGCCGGGCAGCAGCAGGGCCGGAAGCTGGTAGCACAATGATTTTCCGGCGCCTGTCGGCATCACGGCCAGCGTGTTGTGGCCATCCAGCACGCGGTGGATGACGGTTTCCTGGCCATCGCGCAACCGCTTGAGGCCGAAGGTATTTTTGAGCGTTGCCTGAATCAGCCGCGCAAGGCTAGTTTTTAATTGCACTTGCACCTACTGATGAGGCGGCCAACGCGCTAGCGCTTTTGCTCAGATTTTCCTGACTTCATCGGGGTCTTCGTCATCGGTGTTGCCCAGTAGGTCGCCGTCGTCGGCCAGCGCATCGACTTCGCTCAGGTCGTCAAAGTCGTCGCCGCCCTCTTCGTCCAGGTCAATGTCGCTGCCGGGCGCCTGTTCGATATGGTCGGGCCGGATGTCGGCATCGCCACGATTGCCGCCCGGATCAATCGAGGCGCGCTCGCCGGTCCCGAATGAATCGGTGTCGCTGTCCAGGGCCTCCTCGCTGTAGCCGCCGATGGCATCGCTGCCGCTGTCGGTGTTGTCGCTCGGCCCCAGGGAGCGCATATCTTTGCCGCTGACTTCCTCAGGCAGTTCAGTGCCGCCCAGAATGCTGCTGGTTGCCATGATTTGTATCGTCCTTTTAAAATATGTCTTTATCTGCTTGATTTTGAAAAGAGCGGCGCCAAGATACTGTCGGACAGACCGTAACAGCCCTGTCAGCCGCCAGCGCATGTTGCCGATGCGGCACCCGATCCACCAGCCGCCTTGGGCGATTTCAGGTTCATTCGCAAAGTTAGTGTGTGTGTCGGCGGCCGCCAGGTAAAGCTGCGAAACGCGGTGAAAGGGGGCTGGAATCGAGCGCCAAACTGGCGTCCAATCAGGCTGATGTTGGACACTTCACTTCACAAACCAATGACACTTTCCGTAACACAGAAATTTTCTGCACTCATGCGGCCAAGCTGCGCCCCCGCGTGGCTCAGCCGGTTTGGCATCAGCGCGGCAGCCATCTTGCTGAGCTTGGGCGTTCATGCCCAGCAAACGACGCAAGCGCCTGTCGCTGAGCCTTCCACCCCTGCGGCGGCCGCGTCCGCACCAGCTCCGGTGGCCCGGTATGCGGCCGCTGACCTGGAGCGGGCCTTCAGCTTCATGGATGGCAACCACGACGGCAGGGTCAGCCGCGATGAAGCCTCGGGCTTTCGCGGCGTGGCGCGGCATTTTGACCAGGCCGACACCAACGCGGATGGCTTCCTGTCGCGTGAGGAATTCGACACGGCCATGAACTTCGTCAAGGCCAAATGACACGGCACGGCTGACCGCAGCTGCTGCCGAGCGATGCGCCTGACACGACAAGCGAGCACTGCGTGAGCTATGCCGTGGCCGTCAGGGCAATGTGCGAGTTTACCGCCCGGCACGGCGACCTCGATCTGCGCTTCACCCCTTCGCCTTCAGCCCAGGAGGGAATGGCCGGCCATCTGCTGGTGGCGTCGCGCCGGGGCAAGAACTACCAGGCCGAAGTCAGCCTGGCGGGCGACTACAAGGAACTGCGGGTGCGCGGCCGCGCCGACGGCTACGACCCGGACAAGAACCAGCTCGAAGAAGTCAAGACCTTTCGGGGCGACTTGGCCCGCCAGCCGGCCAACCATCGGCAGCTGCACTGGGCGCAGGTCAAGGTCTACGGCTGGCTGCTGTGCCAGAAGCTGAACCTGGAGGGCATCACGCTGGCGCTGGTCTATTTCGACATTGGCAGCCATGAGGAAACCGTGCTGACGGCCCCCTTCAGCGCATTGGCGCTGAAGGACTTCTTTGAAGCGCAATGCGAAAAATTTCTCGCCTGGGCGCGGCAGGAGCTGGCCCACCGCACGGCGCGCAATGCCGGGCTGCAGGCGCTGGCTTTTCCTCATGCCGACTTCCGGCCCGGCCAGCGGGAACTGGCCGAAGCGGTGTACAGGTCGACGGCCAGCCAGCGCTGCCTGATGGCGCAGGCGCCGACCGGCATCGGCAAGACGATTGGCACGATTTTTCCGCTGCTCAAGGCCGCGCCCCGGCACGAGATCGACAAGCTGTTCTACCTGGCGGCCAAGACGCCGGGCCGACGGCTGGCGCTCGATGCGCTGGCCTTGCTGACCCGCAACGCGCCGGCCCTGCGGGTGATCGAGCTGGTGGCTAGAGACAAGGCCTGCGAGCACCCGGACAAGGCCTGCCACGGTGAATCGTGCCCGCTGGCCAGGGGTTTTTACGACCGGCTGCCGGCCGCCCGCCATGCCGCGTTTTCAGCCGTTGGCGGTGCGAGCCTGCTGGACAAGGAGGCCCTGCGCGAGGTGGCGCTGGCGCATGAAGTCTGTCCGTATTACCTCGGCCAGGACCTGGTGCGCTGGAGCGATGTGGTGGTCGGCGACTACAACTACTACTTTGACACCAGCGCCCTGCTGCATGCGCTGACGGTCAGCAATGGCTGGCGCGTCAGCGTGCTGGTCGATGAGGCGCACAACCTGGTGGAGCGGGCGCGCAGGATGTATTCGGCCGAACTCGACCAGGCCGACCTGGCGGCGCTGCGCCGCGCTGCCAGCCCGTCGCTCAAAAAACCGCTGGACCGGCTGCAGCGCAGCTGGCGCGCCTTGCACCAGGCGCCGCAGCCACCGGCGGATTTGCCGGGCCCGGCCTACCAGGTGCGGCCGGACCTGCCCGAAAAACTGCTGCTCGCGCTGCAGCAGGCCGCCAGGGCCATCACAGACGACATGGAGGCGCATCCGGCCCGTGTCGATGCGGCGCTGCAGCGGTTTTATTTCGATGCGTTGCATTTTTTGCGCATGGCCGAGAGCTTTGGCGAGCATTCGCTGTTCGACATCACGCTGGAGGCCGACACGGGCGCGGCCGGTTCAGCACGGTCCGGCCGGGCGATGTCCAGGCTGTGCATCCGCAATGTGGTGCCTGCGCCTTTTCTGACAACGCGCTTTGCCGCCGCCGGCTCGGCAGTGCTGTTTTCAGCCACGCTCAGCCCGCAGCACTACCACGCCGACCTGCTGGGCTTGCCGGAGAGCACGGCCTGGGTCGATGTGCAGTCGCCATTCGCGGCCGAGCAGTTGAGGGTCGCTGTGGTGACCGACATCTCGACCCGCTACCGGCACCGGGCGCAGTCGCTCGTGCCCATCGCCGACCTGATGGCGCGGCAATACGAAGGCAAGCCCGGAAATTACCTGGCCTTTCTGAGCAGCCATGACTACCTGCAGCAACTGGCGCAGGTTTTCAAGGCGCGCCATCCGCAGATTCCGGTGTGGGAGCAGACCCGGCGCATGGACGAAGCCGCGCGCGACGACTTCTTGGCGCGCTTTCAGCCCGACGGGCGGGGCATCGGTTTTGCGGTGCTGGGCGGCGCCTTCGCCGAAGGCATCGACCTGCCCGGCGACCGGCTGATCGGCGCCTTTATCGCCACGCTCGGCCTGCCGCAGGTCAACCCGGTCAATGAACAGATCAGGCAGCGCATGGGCGTCAGCTTTGGCGCCGGCAAGGCCTATGACTACACCTATCTTTACCCCGGCGTGCAAAAGGTCGTGCAGGCGGCGGGCCGGGTGATCCGCACCACGTCCGACCAGGGCGTGATTTACCTCATGGACGACCGGTTTGGCCGGCGGGAAGTCAAGCAACTGCTGCCGCGCTGGTGGCGCATCAGCCTGCTGGGCAGCCGGCAGGGGGCCGTGCTGGCCGCATGAAAAGCTGGCCAATGTGCCGGCCGCAGGCATGAAAAAACCCGCATGCGCGGGCTGTTTCGTTTTAATAGAAGGGTTAAGCGCCTGGGCGCTTAAAACACCCCGAACAGCATCAGCAACAAGATCACGCTGATGGGAACGCCGAGTAGCCAGGCAATGATGGGCATGTTGATCTCCTTGAAAAGTTGTCGGTTGGTGAACAACTTCAATTTAAAACGCGGCTCATCATTTTTTTGCCAGCCTGCAAGCTGGCCAACGGTAAGAAATCGGCCGGCGTCCGTGTAGTTCCGCAGCGCATCTTTGCCCCTGCCGCACCGCCTTCGCTGCAAGGAAATTTATAAAAAAACAGGCTCCAGCCCATACGATGCATGCGCAATCTGCTATTTAAAAAATAGCATTTAAAACTCAACCTGCGCTCACCGGGATGCTGGCCGTTGCCGGCTGCCTTTTGAGCACCAGCAGCCCAAACAGCGTGGCGGTGAAGTACATGCTGACCGAGTAGATCGCTGCGGGCAGCCCGAGCTGGAAGTTGTTCAGCACGGCCATGGCGATGAAAAGCGCCAGGGTCGAGTTGTGGATGCCGATTTCATAGCTGATGGCCGTTGCCATGGGCTTGTCCAGCCCGGCCAGCCGCGAGAGGTAAAAACCCGCCAGCAGGCTGAGGACATTGAACGCCACCACCGCCGGGCCGATCACCGCGAAGCTCTCCCGCAGGGCCTGCCATTCCTTGGCCAGCGCGCCCATGGCGACAACGGCCAGCACCACTGCGCTGAACACCTTCATCGGTTTTTCGGCCCGCGCCGCGAAGCCGGGCTGCAAGGTGCGAATCCACATGCCGATGACCACCGGTATCAGCACGATGGCGATCACCTCCACCACCTTGGACAGTTGCAGCGGCACCACCTGGCCGGTCTTGGCAAAAGTGGCAATCGCCCAGTTGCTGATCAATGGCAAGGTAGCGATGGACAGCACCGTGTTGATCGCGGTCAGCGAAATGTTCATGGCCACGTTGCCGCCGAACAGGTGGCTGAACAGATTGGCCGAAATGCCGCCGGGCGATGCGGCCAGCAGCATCATGCCCACGGCATACAGGGGCGGCACCTGCAGGGCGATGATGAGCAGGTAGCAGCACAGCGGCAGCACCGCCAGCTGCAGCACCAGCGCCACAGCCACGGCCTTGGGGTGGCGCAGCAGCCGGGTGAAATCCTCCAGCCTGAGCGACAGGCCCAGCCCCAGCATCACCAGGGCCAGCGCGCCCACCAGCAGCTGGGTCACCAGGAGATTGGCGCTCATGACCTGTAGCTGTCGTCAAGCCGGTCGAGCTTTCGGATCAGCGCCGGCCAGACAAAGGCGCCGCCCATGCCGCCGGTCTGCACCCGCATGGCCTCGGCCACGCCCTTGACGATCAGCGGGTTGACCTGCGTCAGCTCGCCGCCGCCGGCCTGGGCGTCAATCTGGATGCGGCAGGTGCTCTCGAAGGTGAACATGGCCAGGAAGGTGTCGGCAACGGTTTTGCCCACGGTCAGCAGGCCATGGTTGCGCAGCACCAGGAAATTGGCCCGGCCCAGGTCAGCCTGCAGGCGCGGCTTTTCGTCCGGTCGGAAGGCCACGCCTTCGTAGTCGTGGTAGGCCAGCGAGGCCAGCACGAAGGTCGATTGCTGGCTGATCGGCAGGATGCCGCCTTTTTGCGCGCTGACGGCCACGCCGGCGCGGGTGTGGGTGTGCAGCACGCAGCCGGCGTCCGGCCGGGCTTCATGCACCGCGCTGTGGATCACGAAGCCGGCCGGGTTGACCGGAAACGGCGAGTCGATGACCTTGTTGCACTGCTCATCGACCTTGACCAGGCTGGAGGCGGTGATCTCGTCGAACATCAGCCCATACGGGTTGATCAGGAACTGGTGCCCGCCGGCGCCCGAGACCGACTCGGGCAGCTTGGCGGTGATGTGGGTGAAGACCAGGTCGGTCCAGCCGTACAGCCCGGCCAGGCGGTAGCAGGCGGCCAGGTCGCAGCGCAGCTGCCATTCTTCGGCGCTGACGACTTCTTTGAGCGAGGGAATGTGCATGATCTTGTCCTGAAGTGAGAAGTGATATGTGGCAGGGAAAAGCAAGGAGCGGTAAAACCGCAAGGCAGACGAGACGGCAAACAGCCGGCGGCGTAACGACTCTTTTAGTTGGCGGCTTGGCTTTTCAAGGCCGCCTTGTAGACCGAGTTGAGCGGCTGGGCCATCACGCGGCGAAGCAGCGGCTCGAATGCTTCGATGGGCAAAGTGTCGTAGCCGGCGTCGAAGGCCGGGTCGTCATAGAGTGCAATGAACTCCTCGGTGCGCGCATAGTGGGCATGGCCCTTGAAGGCGTCCCGCATGTTGCGGTCCATGCCCAGGTGGTGAAAGAAGTTGTAGCCCTGGAAAATGCCGTGGTGCTGGACCATCCACAGGTTCGCCTCGGACACGAAAGGCTTGAGGATGGCGGCGGCAATGTCGGGATGGTTGAAGCTGCCCAGCGTGTCGCCGATGTCATGCAGCAGCGCGCAGACCACGTACTCGTCATCGCGGCCATCGCGCAGGGCGCGGCTGGCGGTTTGCAGGCAGTGGGTGTAGCGGTCCACCGGAAAGCCGCCATAGTCGCCGTCGAGCAGCTTCAGGTGCGCGAGCACCCGGTCGGGCAAGGTTTTGCTGAATTGCATGAATTCAGCCCCGATGACTTGCCAGTCGGGCTGGGTGCTGTCCTGCATCCGGGTGAAGTGGGTACGTGCGTTCATGGGCGTCTCCTGTCATGGGCCAAGCGGCTACAGTACGGCGAGACTTGATGGGCAACTGTCAAGAATTTAACAATTCAGGGTAAGTCCTGATTTTTCAGACGGGCAGGCGACACATGGCAAAGCCGGCGTTCAAAGTCCAGCAGCAGGCACCTGCCGCGGTGCCGGCCGACGCGGCACTGATGGCAAGCCTGCTGGTCAACCCCTGGTTCAAGGCACTGCCTGCCGGCTTGGCGCAAGCGATGCTGCGCCAAGGCGAGCGCTGGCAGCTGCGCCCCGGCGAAATGATGTTTCGCCAGGGGGCACTGCCAAGCGGGTTTTTTGCGCTGGTCAGCGGCTCGCTCAAGGCCTCGACGCTGCGCGCGGATGGCCGGGAAGCGATTTTGGCGGTGATCGAGCCGGGAACCTGGTTCGGCGAAATCTCGCTGCTCGACGGCTTGCCGCGCACCCATGACATCACCGCGCTGGAACGCTCGGAGCTGCTGGTGCTGAGCCCTGCGGTTTTCGACGAACTGATGGCCTCTGGCGACTTCAGCCGGGCCGTCTGCCTGCTGTTGTCCAGGCGCATCCGCTCGCTCTACGGGCTGGTCGAGGACGCCACGCTGCGCAACACCCAGGCACGGGTGGCCCGGCGCCTGCTGCTGCTGGCACGCGGCGATGCAACCCAGGCCACGGAGGCCAGAACGGTCGTGCCGGTGTCGCAGGAATCGCTGGCCATGATGCTGGGCATCACCCGCCAGACGCTTTCCAAGGAACTCAAGGCGCTGATGCGACAAGGCGCGGTGACGCTGCACTACGGACGCATCGACATCACCTCGGCCGAGCGGCTGCAGGCGCTGGCAAGCCAGCCAGGACCGAAGGCCTAAGGTTGCGCCGGCAAGGGCGCCAGGTGGGAAGACATCAGGCCACGCACGCTGCTCGCCTGCGCCAAGGCTGGCCTGCAGTGGGGCTGGCGTTTGCATGTTCACTCATTCGGGTTGTTGCCCTTGATGCCATGCTGCTCCTTGAAAGCCAGCTGGGTCAGTTCAAGCTGGTCCACCAGCTCGTCAATCCTGGGGAAATCCTTGACCGGCTGCGCCAGCAGGCGCGTCAGCTCTCCGCGCAAGCGGTCATATTCCGCCTGCAGATCTGGATTTTCAGGGCCAGTGTCAATGTAATTGCTGCGTGCGGAAGGTGTTGGGTCTGAAGCCATGGGTTATCTCCGGTTTCGCCGAAAAGGGCGCTCAATGGCCGGTGATTCTAGAAGGCCAGCCTTGGGTTTTACCGCGCTTTGCGGTCACTTGCCGCTGTAGGACATAGCCCAGGTTTTCATGGCGCATCCTTGCTCTCGCAGCCCCATGCAGAGCCTCGCAGCGCAGGGATAAGAAAGTCATGAGCACATACCGAGAAAACATCCTACAAGGGTAATCCCTTGAATTTTGAGCTTTACGGATGCGCAACCTGGATGGCGAAGCTATATTAATTTCGACTTGCAACCACCGCATCTGCCGATGCCCAATTGTCATGACTACCTTGGAACCCGCCCAAAAGCTGCCGCTTTACCGTTCTTTGTACTTTCAGGTGATATGCGCCGTCATTGCAGGCGTGCTGCTTGGTTATTTTTATCCCAGCGTGGGCGCGAGCATGAAGCCACTGGGTGATGGTTTCATCAAGCTCATCAAGATGATGATCGCGCCCATCATTTTTTGTACCGTGGTGGTCGGCATCGCCGGCATGGAAGACATGAAAAAGGTTGGCAAGACCGGCGGTCTGGCGCTGCTTTATTTTGAAGTCGTCAGCACCTTTGCGCTCATCATCGGCCTGGTGCTGGTCAATGTGCTGAAGCCCGGCGAAGGCATGAACATCGACCCAGGCACCCTGGACGCCGGGGCCGTTGCCGCCTACACCGGCCCTGGCAAGATGGCCAGCACCACCGACTTCATCATGAATGTCATCCCGACCGCATTTTTCGATGCGTTTGCCAAAGGCGAAATCCTGCAGGTGCTGCTGCTCGCCATCCTGTTCGGCTTTGCGCTGCACCGTTTCGGCGGCCGGGGCACGCTGGTGTTCGACGTGATCGAGAAAGCCTCGCACGTCCTGTTCACCATCGTCGGCTTCATCATGAAGGTTGCGCCCATCGGCGCTTTTGGCGCCATGGCGTTCACGATTGGCAAGTACGGTGTTGACTCGCTGTTTTCGTTGGGCAAGCTGATGGGCGCGTTCTACCTGACCTGCCTGCTGTTCATCTTTGTCGTACTGGGCACCATTGCCCGGATTCACGGCTTCAGCATCTGGAAGTTCATCAAGTACATCAAGGAAGAACTGCTGATCGTGCTGGGCACCTCGTCGTCCGAGTCGGTGCTGCCGCGCATGATGGAAAAAATGGAAAACCTGGGCGCCAGGAAAACCACCGTCGGCCTGGTGATTCCCACCGGTTACTCATTCAACCTCGACGGTACCTCGATCTACCTGACCATGGCGGCGGTCTTCATCGCCCAGGCCACCAACACACCCATGACGCTGATGCAGGAACTCACGCTGCTCGGGGTGTTGCTGCTGACCTCGAAAGGCGCGGCCGGCGTGACCGGAAGCGGCTTCATCGTGCTGGCGGCCACGCTGTCGGCGGTGGGCACCGTGCCGGTGGCCGGCCTGGCGCTGATCCTGGGAATTGACCGCTTCATGTCGGAGGCGCGCGCGCTGACCAACCTGATCGGCAATGGCGTCGCGACGCTGGTCGTGGCCAAGTGGACCAACGAGCTGGACATGGAACGGCTTGCGGCCGGCCTGAACAATGAAACGTGGGTGGAAGCTCAGGAGCCCGAACTGGTGCTCAATGAAAAGACGGAGCACATGGCTGTAAGGACCTGATGCGTGATGCGCTTTGATTGAAGGATGTGCCTGCCTTGCGCAGGCATTCTTTTTTCCGCTCCCGGAACTGCGCGGCGTCGGGCGCAGCCGGGATGGCGAAAAGAAAATTCGCAGCCTAGCGTGACTGGCGCGGCGCCGGGCCGGGGCCGCGACCGGCAATGTGGCGGAAAGTGATGCGGCCCTTGCTCAGGTCGTAGGGCGACAATTCCAGCGACACCTGGTCGCCGGCCAAAATACGGATGTGGTTCTTGCGCATCTTGCCCGAGGTGTAGGCCACGAGCTTATGGCCGTTGTCCAGCGTCACGCGAAAGCGCGAGTCGGGCAGGACTTCATCAACCAGCCCGTGCATTTCAATAAGTTCTTCTTTGGCCATCTATAACTCCTGATATCTTGAAAAATATGTCGTGGAGCCAGCCCGCATGGGCCGGCCATGGTTTATGCGCAAACTGGCGCCGAGCGTTCGCGGATCCAGCCCAGCGCGTGTTCGGTAGCGTAATGGACAGCAGCGGCGGCGCTGTCGAAAAGGTCATGGAAACGCAGTACCCGGTCATGGGTGCCGCTGCCGTGACCGGAGCGGATGGAAACCGAAGCCGCGTAGCGGCCTTCGGCCTGCTGTTTGGCGAGGGGCGAGACCAGGTATTTACCGATCTCTATCTTGGTGTCGTTCATGTTCATAAAAGTCTTCACCGCATATGTTTGCGGCTTCATGGGAGAGAAATAACCAGCCTGGAAGCCAAGCCAACGTGTATTCGGTATTCTGGCCGCCAGGCAGTTAAAAACCGGGCGGATTGAGCCATTAATGGGCACCGTTGGGGAAGTGCTCGCCAGGAACCTGGAACCATGCTGTGGGCATCAAAGCTGAAAAACTTTGAAAGGCATGGCCAGATCGCTGGGAATTCGGGGCTCTAGGAAGCGCCGCATTTGAGAAAGAAGCTGGGTAATTAGAAGCTTCGATGAAAAACGCTGATGCGTTACCGAACCCACCATTATAACCGGACCGGCAGAATAATGCCGCGCTTTCTTCAGGATTCAAACTCAGGATGAAGCTGCCGGATACGGCTCATCGCCCTGCCCGCCGCCGCCGTGCGGGTTTCCACCCCCAGTTTGGCATACACCCGTTCCAGGTGTTTTTTCACCGTTGCCGGGCTGGCGCCCAGGATGTCGCCGATGTCGCGGTTGACCTTGCCCTTGACCACCCAGTACAGCACTTCCGCTTCCCTGGCGGTGAGCTTGAAGCTCAGGGCGATGGCCTCGACCACCGCATCGTCTGAAATCTCGCGCATCACGATCAGCCAGTCGCCGCCATCGTCGTTGTCCTCGGTCTGCTGGTGCAGCCTGAAGGTCAGCCGGCGCGGTCCCTGCTCGATCGTCAGGCGCGGCGGCTCGATCTGCTGCTGGGCGTCGGCCAGGTGCTGGCGCAGCCAGTCCAGCACCGGCTCGGGCGTCTGCGGCGCGGTGGTGCCGTAGTAGCGCATCAACAGTTCTCGCGCCAGCGGTGTCTGCCAGATCAGCTTGCCCTCGCCCTGGCCGTCGGCCTTCAGGCGCACCGTGATGCTGGCATAGCCGAAGGCATCAAGCGCATTGCGCGCTTGGCCGGCCTGCCGGGCCTCCTGACGGGCGCGGCGGGCGCCCTGCAGGTGCACGCCCATGCGCGCCATCACTTCCTTGGGCTTGATCGGCTTGGTCACATAGTCCACGCCGCCGGCCTGCAAGGCAGCCACCAGGTGCTCGGTCTCGGTCAGGCCGGTCATGAAGATGATCGGGAGATGGGCTGTCAGCGGCAGTGCCTTGAGCTGGCGGGCGACTTCAAAGCCGTCCATGCCAGGCATCATCGCATCTAACAGCACGATGTCGGGCAAGGCCTGCCGGGCCCGCTGCAGCGCTGCTTCGCCGCTGGTCGCCACCAGCACGGTGTAGCCCGATTCGTCGAGCGCGTCATGCAGCACCGACAGGTTGTCGGGCACGTCGTCAACGATCAGCACCACGTCGCTGTTGGCGCGGTCCAGCGTGCGGTCCAGGTGGCCGGCCTGCATCTGGGGCGGCTGAAGGGTTTCAAGCATCTTGTTCATGGCCTTTTTCCTTGCGCGCCAGCTGGCTGGCCATGGCTTCAAACCGGAACTGGCGCGCCAGCAGGCGCATCTCCTCGACAAAGGCCGCAGTGGCGGGCTGCTGCTTTTCAATCTCGGCCAGCTTGTTCAGGATGCCCCGGTAAAACCCGAGGTTGACCACTTCCAGCAGGGCCGCGAGCTGCGGCGCATCGGGCAGGACATTTTGCGCCGGGACTGCCGACGCCGGCGCCGCAATCACTGCAGGCGCTTCATAGCGCCAAGTCAGGGCCAGGCGCCGCTCCAGCCAGTCGAGCAGCTCGGTATGGCGCACCGGCTTGAGGATGAAATCCTCCGGTGCAATGCCGACATCGTTGTCGATGCCCTTGTCGAAGGCGTTGGCCGAAACAATCGCCAGGTGAATGCCGCCGTGGCCCGACTTGCGCACGCGGCGCAAGGTTTCCCAGCCGTCGATGCCGGCCATCGCCAGGTCCATGAAGATCGCGTCGGGCCGGTAGCCGGCGGCCAGCAGGTCCAGGCAGTCGTGGCCGCTGGCGGCGGTGCGCAGCTCGAAGCCCATCGGCGCCAACAGCTGCACCAGCAGCTCGCGGTCGGGCTCCTC
>JAQGNK010000214.1 GCA_028291905.1 Polaromonas sp. | reverse complement strand
CCCAGATCCAGCTGATCACCAAGCAGGACGAGTACCAGGCCGGCAAGGTTAATGTGCTGCCCAAGCACCTGGATGAAAAAGTCGCCCGCCTGCACCTGAAGAAAGTCGGCGCCATGCTGACCGAACTCAGCGACGAGCAGGCCGCCTACATCGGCGTGTCCAAGGCCGGTCCGTACAAGTCCAACACCTACCGGTATTGATCGGCCGGACGCTTGGCCTTCCCTGCGGCTTGCCTCGCGCGTCAACCATGCGCGAGAATGGCCGTCAGGGAAGAAAAGCGTTTTAGATGCCAAACAGGACCGTAGCGCATGCTGCGCCTGCGCAGGCAGCTATTAAAAAATGAGCAAATTCCCAAGCTGCTTCAGGCTTGCGGTTTGCCGTTCTCATGTTTATCTACGCAGCCTTGACGCTGCCGGAGCCTTATGCGCGCTGATCTTTTCCTTGTTGAGCATGGCCATGCCACCACCCGTTCCCAGGCCCAGCGCCTGATCGCTTCCGGCGTGCATTGGCGGGTCGATGAAGCCGTGGCCTGGAAAAAAGTCGCCAAGAACGGCGATGAAATCCCTGGCGGCGCCGAGCTTCAACTCCTCGACACCACCGAAGCCAAATACATCTCGCGCGGCGGCCTCAAGCTCGAAGGCGCCTTGAAGGCCACCGGTCTGGACGTGAACGGCCTGCGCTGCCTGGACATCGGTCAATCGACCGGCGGCTTCACCGACTGCCTGCTGCAGCACGGCGCGGCGCAGGTCGTGGGCGTCGATGTCGGCCACGGCCAGCTGCATGACAGCCTGCGCAGCGACGGGCGCGTGGTCTGCATCGAAGGCGTGAATGCCCGCTCGCTGACGGCCGACGACCTGGCCACGCATTACCGCCGGGCCTTGCATGGCAGCAGCGGCAGCGAGGACGATTTCGAGGATTCTTACGTAGGCTACGACGGTGATGACGGCGAGGCCGGCGACGAGGATGAAGACGGCGACGGCTTCGATCCGGTGTTCGACTTCCTGACCGGCGACCTGTCCTTCATCTCGCTGACGCTGGTGCTGCCGGCCGTGGTGCGGCTGCTCAAGGCCGATGGCATGCTCTTGATGCTGGTCAAGCCGCAGTTCGAGCTGCAGCCCGGCCAGATCGGCAAGGGCGGCATCGTGCGCGACCCGGCCCATTTCGAGTTTGTTGAAAAACGCCTGCGCGACACCTGCGCCGGCCTGGGCCTGGAGGTGCTGGCCTGGCTGGCGTCACCGATTGAAGGCGGCGACGGCAACCGCGAATTCTTCATCCATGCCAAAAAAGGCCATGAAGTGCAGGGCGAAGACCAGCCGCTGGCCGCCGCGCCCAAGCGCAAGGCGCCCAAGCGGATACCGCGCGGCGAGCTGCGCGCCTCCCGCGAGCCGCATGAGGATTCGGAAGCCGCCGAGGCCGCGCACGCCGGCCAGCACGGCCCGGCACGCGCCAAGCGGCGCGACAAGAAGCCTGAAGACAACTGAACACCACAAGAGTCGTCGATGAACATCCCCATCAGTTTTGAATTTTTCCCGCCCAAGACGCCTGAAGGTGCCGACAAGCTGCGGCTGACCCGCCAGGCCCTGTATGCGCACCGGCCCGAGTTCTGTTCGGTTACCTTCGGCGCCGGCGGTTCGACGCAGGAGGGCACCTTCAGCACCGTCAAGTCGATCCTGGAGGAAGGCGTGGCGGCGGCCAGCCATTTCTCCTGCGTCGGCGCCACCAAATCGACGGTGCGCGACCAGCTCGGCCTGCTGCGGGCCATGGGCGTCAAGCGCCTGGTGGCCCTGCGCGGCGACCTCCCCAGCGGCTACGGCATGGGCGGCGAGTTCCATTACGCCAGCGACCTGGTGGCCTTCATCCGGGCCGAGACCGGCGACGCCTTTCACATCGAGGTCGCCGCCTACCCGGAAGTCCATCCACAGGCCAAATCCGCCGAAGCCGACCTGCAGGCCTTCGCGGCCAAGGTCAGGGCCGGGGCCGACTCGGCCATCACCCAGTATTTCTTCAATGCCGACGCCTACTTCCGCTTTGTCGATGACATCCGGCGGCTCGGCGTCGAGGTGCCGGTGGTGCCCGGCATCATGCCCATCACCAGTTCCACCCAGCTGATGCGCTTCTCGGATGCCTGCGGCGCGGAAATCCCGCGCTGGATTCGTTTGCGGCTGCAGGGTTTCGGCGACGACACGGCTTCGATCAAAAGCTTCGGCCTGGACGTGATGACAGCCCTGTGCGACAGGCTGCGCGCGGGCGGCGCGCCGGCCATCCATTTCTACACCATGAACCAGGCGGGCGCGACGACCGAGATCATCCGCCGCCTCATGCCGGACTGATGCGGGAGCCGACTTTCCCCCGCCAGTGCGGCGCCCGGCTCAAGGCCTGGCTGGCAGCCAGCGCACTGGCCCTGCTGGCGGGCTGCGCCGGAGTGCCCGTGGCACCGGACCGGACCGGACCGGCGCTGGCGGCAATTGCAACGCCAACCATGCCGGCGGCCGCACTCAAAGCCGCAGCAGCCACCGGCGGGACAGGGGCGCCAGCCGCCACGGCGCCCCTGGCGTTGTCAGCATCCCCAGGCACGCCAGCGCCCTCCGCCGGGCCAGCCTCGACCATGACGCCCATGCTGTCGATGGCGCCCGCGCTGCCGGCACCGGCCACGGACCCCACCTTGCCGCCTTCCACGGACAGCAAGCCGGTGCCGGCGCTTGCCCTGGCGATGACGCCGATGCTTGCCGCGCCTGCACTGCCGCTCAAGGCGCGCCTGGCCGAGTTCATCACCAAGCGCCTGTTCAAGCGCAACCAGGCGCCGGCTGCCGCGCCAGAGCCCGAGACGGCCGTCCAGGCGCCCGCCGAGCCGGAAACCCAAGTCGATGAAAAGTACCGGCTGACCGGCGAAGCCGCCCGCGAACTGGAGCGCGGCCATGCATCCTGGTACGGCGGGCAGTTTCATGGCCGACGCACCGCCAGCGGCGAAAACTACGACAAATATGCCCTGACCGCCGCCCACAAGACCCTGCCTTTCGGCACCATCGTGCGGGTCCGCAGCCTGGCGCTGGGGCGCGAGGTCGATGTCCGCATCAACGACCGGGGGCCGTTCGCGCCGGGCCGGGTCATCGACGTCAGCCAGGCCGCCGCCCAGGCGCTGGGCCTGCTGGGCGCTGGCGTGGCCGAGGTGTCGCTGAACGTGTCCGAAACCCTGGACGAGGTGATCGTGCCTTCCCGGTCGGCCAAAAAGACCCGCAAGAGTCCGCGCCGCCAG
>JAQGNK010000210.1 GCA_028291905.1 Polaromonas sp. | reverse complement strand
GGCGCCCGCACGCTCGAATACAACCGCCAGCCGCAGGGCAGCGCCAACTACATGATCACCATTGGGCCGGACGGCAAGATGAGCGCGCTGCGCCAGGTCTTGAGCCCGCAGAACTTTGCCAGGGTGCTGCCCGGCATGTCGATGGAGCAGGTGCGCAAGATGCTGGGCAAGCCGATGAAGGTCACGCCCTATGCGCTCAAGCAGGAAACCCACTACGACTGGCGCTACCTGAATCCGCCCAGCACGCCGATGATCTTCACCGCCGTAATGGACCCGGACCTGCGGGTGCTGCGCACGATGTCGATGGAGGCGGAAAGCGTCAACCCGACCGATGGCCGGCGCTGAAACCGATTTTGAATCGCAGTTTTCAAGCCAAAACAGGCGCCGGCGCATGATCCGCTTGCGCCTGCATCTCACTTTTTCATAGCGAGTCAACTGTTTTCAGGAAGCCCGAGCGCTCCATGAAGTCGCGCGGCTGGGCATTGAGCCCGGCCAGCACCAGCCGCCCGCCGCGTGTCTTGATGGCCTTGTGCAGCTGCTCCAGCACATCCAGGCCCGAGGTGTCCAGCGACTGCAGGGACTGCAGGTCGAGCCGGATGAGCATGGCCTGCGGCGTGCTCTCGACCACGCTCAGGATCGGATCGATCTTGGCCACCGCGCCGAAGAACAGCGCGCCGTACAGCCGGAAGCTCGCTTCGTCCGGGCTGCGCGAGACCAGGGCCACCTGGAACAGGCTGCTCATGCGCCGCACGAACAGCACGCAGGCCAGCATCAGGCCGACCTGCAGGGCGACCGTCAGGTCGAAGACCACCGTCAGCAAGAACGTGCCCAGCATGATCAGCCGGTAGTGGCTGCTGGCGCGGCGCAGTTCCGCGAACTCATGCCACTCGCCCATGTTCCAGGCCACGTAGAGCAGGATGCCGGACAGCACCGGCAGCGGCACATGCACCGCCAGCGGCGCCGCCGCCAGCACCACCACCGCCAGCGTCAGCGCATGCACCACGCCCGATACCGGCGAGGTCGCGCCCGAGCGCACATTGGTCACGGTGCGGGCAATCGTGCCGGTGGCCGGCATGCCGCCGAAAAAAGGCACGACAAAATTGGCGATGCCCTGGGCCATCAGCTCCTGGTTCGGGTCATGGCGCTTCAAGCCAGAAATCTGGTCGGCGACGCGCGCGCACAGCAGCGACTCGACCGCACCCAGCAGCGCAATCGTGATGGTCGGCGCCACCAGCAGCCGCACCGTGGCCCAGGAAAAATCAGGAAATTCAAACACCGGCAGGGTGCGCGGAATGCCGCCGAAACGCGAGCCGATGGTTTCCACCGGCAGGTGCAGAAAGTAGGCCAGCAGGCTTAAAGTGAGCAGCGCCACGATGGGGCCGGGCAGGCGCGACGCCATGCGGGTCGCCCGCCTGATCTGCCGGCCTTCGCCGGCCCGGATCAGGCGCACCAGCCGGTGGGTGAAGGCCCGGTTGAAGCGCGATTCGCTGTCGAACAAATGCGGCCAGAGCAGCAGGCCCAGCAGGCACGCCACGCCCAGCGCCAGCGCGTAGAAATTGACCGTGCCGATGTTCATGCCGATGGCGCGCAGCTGCGAGAAAAAATCCGCCGGCATCTTTGCAATCTCAAGCCCGAGCAGGTCTTTCACCTGCGACAGCGCGATCAGCACCGCGATGCCGTTGGTGAAGCCCACCACGATGCTGACCGGCACATAGCGCACCAGCGTGCCGAGCTTCAAAAAGCCGAGCAGGAACAGCAGCACGCCGGCGCAGGTGGTGGAAATCAAGAGGTTGGCCAGCCCGTAGCGCTCGACGATGCCATAGACGATGACGATGAACGCGCCGGCCGGCCCGCCGATCTGCACCGCCGAGCCGCCCAGCGAGGCAATCAGGGCGCCGGCGATGATGGCGGTCCAGATGCCGGCCTCGGGCTTGAGGCCGGAGGCAATCGCAAAGGCCATGGCCAGCGGCAGCGCGACGATCCCGACCGTGACGCCGGCGCCCGCATCCTTGAAGAAGCGCTCCCGGTTGTAGCCGGCCAGCGCCGACAGCATGCGGGGATGAAAGCGGGCGAAGTGGATGGGCAGCTGCATGAGAAACCATTGTGCGCCCCGGCCTGCGGCTGGTTTCGTGAAAATTGCTGCGCAAGCCGGGAAACTGCGATGCAGTGTCGCCGGCTGGCCACTGATCGCTGACTGAAGCTAACTGCCCGGCTCCCCCGGATGGCTCATCCCCTGCTAGGCCAGCGCATGCACGCATCTTTTCAGGGCGCGCTGTTCTGGCTCTTTCCCGGTTGGGGGAAGCCTGGGATGGGGCTGGCGGTGGCCAAACGCCAGAGCGCTATCACCCTGACTTGCGACAGCTTCGGCCCGGCACTCCGATTGCTATCGAATCAGTAGCTGCTTGCGCAAGCACTGCCTGCGCTGGAGCCAATTTTCACACTCAATCGGGTAGGTCGCCGCTGCCCCGTGTGTCTTCTTCCCCAGCGGGGAAAGGGCAAGGCGGGCCTGGAGCTGGTGCGCGGGCAGGGTACGGCTGCCCGACGGCCTATTTGCCTGAGTCGGGCAGCACCGCGTCGGCCGTGGCACCCACCGCCGAGCCGGCGATGCGCGCCGTGCCGATCACTGCGCTGGCCGCCAGCCCGACCGTGCCGACCGCCACCGAGGTGACCGTGCTGGCAACCGTTACCACGGCGCAGCCCTGCAGGGCGGGCAGGGCCAGCGCGCCGGTGAGCAGCAGCGCGGCCCGGCGCTGGCGAATCAAGCTTGATATTTTCATGTGGGCACGGCCTTTCAGGGGCAGATCAATGAATCCGCATGCCAGGCGTCGCGCCCGGCAGCGGCTCCAGCACGTAGATGCCGGGGTTTGCTTTTTCATCGGCATGGCTGGCGGCCAGCACCATGCCTTCGCTGATGCCGAACTTCATCTTGCGCGGCGCCAGGTTGGCGACCAGCACCGTGTGCTTGCCGATCAGGTCTTCAGGTTTATAGCTCGAAGCAATGCCGCTGAAGACATTGCGCAGCCGGCCTTCGCCCGCGTCCAGCGTCAGGCGCAGCAGCTTGACCGAGCCGGCGACCGCTTCGCAGTTGACGATTTTTACGATGCGCAGATCGACCTTGGCGAAGTCGTCGATGGTGATGACGGGCGCGATGTCCTCGCCGCCGGGTTTTTCACTTCCTAGCGCGCCGGGAGCAGGCTGGGGTGGTGTCTGCCCGGCTGCAGGTGCTACTGTTTCAATAGCTGCTTGCGCAGGTGCTGCCTGCGCTGGAGACTCGAACAGTGCTTCAAGCTGCTTGATATCGACGCGCTGCATCAGGTGCGTGTAGTCGCCGATCTGGTGGCCATTCCCCAGGACGGCGGCGGCATCGGCGAAGGTCAGCGGGCCGGTTCGCAAAAATTCCTCGACCTGCGCGGCCAGCGCGGGCAGCACCGGCTTGAGGTAAAGCGTCAGCAGGCGAAAGGCCTCGATGCAGACCGTGCAGACATCATGCAGCCGCTGTTCGATGCCTGCCGCTGTCATGCCCATGCCAGTGAATTTTTCGAAATTCTTGGGGTTCGCCAGCTCCCACGGCTTGTTCTGGTCCACATAGGCATTCACCTGATCGGCCAGCAGCATGACTTCTCGCTGCGCCTTGGCGTAGTCGCGGCTTTCGTAGAGCGGCTCGATGACGGCTTGCGCGCCGCGCAGGTTGCCAAGCAGCGCCGCGCCGTCGCTAGAGACCTCGCCCAGCCTGCCGGCAAAGCGCTTGGCGATGAAGCCCGCCGCCCGGCTGGCGATGTTGATGAACTTGCCCACCAGGTCGCTGTTGACCCGCGCCATGAAGTCGTCCGCATTGAAGTCGATGTCCTCGTTGCGTGGATTGAGCTTGGCGGCCAGGTAGTAGCGCAGCCATTCCGGGTTCATGCCCAGGCTCAGGTACTTCAGCGGGTCCAGGCCGGTGCCCCGGCTCTTGCTCATCTTCTCGCCGTTGTTTACCGTCAGAAAGCCGTGGACGAAGATGTTGTCGGGCGTCTTTCTGCCGCTGAAATGCAGCATCGCCGGCCAGAACAGCGTGTGGAAGGTCACGATGTCCTTGCCGATGAAGTGGTACTGCTCCAGCGTTGCATCGGCCATGTAGTCGTCGTAGCTTTCGCCGCGCTTATCCAGCAGGTTCTTCAGCGACGCCAGGTAGCCGACCGGCGCGTCCAGCCAGACGTAGAAATACTTGCCCGGCGCGTCGGGAATCTCGATGCCGAAGTAGGGCGCGTCCCGGCTGATGTCCCAGTCGCCCAGGCCTTCGCTCTGCGTGCCGTCCGGGTTGGTGCG
>JAQGNK010000191.1 GCA_028291905.1 Polaromonas sp. | reverse complement strand
ACATCATCGTAGGCACCGGAAGCGCTGGTTGTGCTCTTGCTGGGCAATTGGCTCAGCGTACCGATGCCAGCATCTTGATCGTTGAGGCAGGAGATTGGGACGTAGCACCATCAGTAATGAACCCAGGCGTCTGGTTTACAAATCTTGGGACCGAGCGTGACTGGAATCATGTCGCTATTGCGACTTCGCATACAAACAATCGCCCCATACCCGAGCATATGGGCCGAGTTGTTGGAGGTGGCAGCAGCATTAACGCTACCATTTGGGCACGCCCCTTCAAGAGCGATCTCGACTATTGGGCTGAAGCCTCAGGTGATGCCGCTTGGGGTTACGAGTCATGTCTGGCTATCTACCGGCGTCTGGAAGCCTGGCAAGGCAAGCCCGATGCACGATACCGCGGAAAAGACGGGCCAGTTTGGTGTCAGCCAGCGCACGATCCTCACCCAATAGCACTGGCAATGCTCGATGGCTGCAAAAGTCTGGGCATGAAGGTCTTTGACGATTTGAATGGCGAGCGGGAAGAAGGAGGGGTGGGATTTGCCCTGATGAACCAGATCATCAAAAATGGCCAGCGCAACAGTATGGCGCGTGCATATTTGTATCCTGTACTCGCTCGCAAAAACGTCACGCTGCTCGTCAATGCCCACGTAGAGAAGCTTACCTTGTCGGGTTCTCGCGCTACTGGGGTACAAATCCAGCGTGGTGGTTCAGTCATCAAGGTACAAGCAAAGTCGGAAGTTATTTTGTCTGCAGGAGCCGTTAACACGCCCAAGCTGTTGATGCTCAGTGGAATTGGCGATGAAAAGCAGATGAGCAAGCATGGCATCAAAACCGTCTTTCACTCGCCTGAAGTTGGACGCAATTTTCAAGATCACATTCTGCATGGTGGTTGTATTTGGGAACCCCATGAGGCAATGCCACACCGCAACAGTGCTGCTGAAGCGTCTGGCTTCTGGAAGAGCAATGCCTCAGTTTCTGCGCCAGACTTGAATTTGGTCCAGATCGAACTGCCCTATGCAAGCGAGGTGATTGCCAAAGAATATTCCCCACCTCCCACCAGTTGGGCACTTTGCTCAGGGCTGGTGGCCCCCAAGAGCCGCGGGACAGTAATGCTTCGCTCGGCAAAAACACTGGACCTTCCGATTGTTGATGCTCAGTTCCTGAGCCATCCGGACGACGTTAGCGCTTTGGCCGTAGGCATCGAGCTTGCCCGTGAGATCGGCAATTCTGCTCCAATGCGCGATTTCGTCAAACGAGAGGTTGTGCCGGCAAAAAGTTTGAAGGGCAAAGATATGGAAGCCTTTGTTCGCAACGGTGCAACCACCTACTTCCATGCAAGTGGTACCTGCCGTATGGGCAAGGATTCTCAAGCCGTGGTGGATTCAAAGCTGCGTGTCAATGGCATTCAAGGCCTGCGCATTGCTGATAGTTCGATCATGCCGCGCATTGTCAGCGTCGCCACCATGGCCTCTTGCGTTCTTATCGGTGAACGCCTGGCTGACATTCTGGTTCGTCAGTCCAAAGCGTGACCCAAGGCATCTGACCCTGAAATCAACCCGGCGTTGGCTGGTCCGTCAGGGAAGTCCTGGCTTGAAGGCACTTCCTTGAATATTTAACCAATTAAAAAATCGTAAAAATTATGAAAAAAACACTGGTGTCTATTGCAGCTATTGCTGCCGTTAGCGTTAGCACGATGACATATGCCACCGAAGGCGGTGGCTCTGTTTACCCCGTCGGGTCTGAAAATTTTACATGTTGTGCTTTGCCGCCTCCAGGCCTGTACGGTATTGTTTACGCGCAGAGCCTTTCTTCCGACAAAGCCAAGGGAAACGATGGTCAGGTTGTAACTCCATCTACGTTCAAGGTAAAAGCAAACGCTATTGCATCTCGCATTATTTGGATTTCGCCAAACCAACTGGCTGGCGGCAGCGTGGGCGCACATGCGATCTTCCCGCTTGTAAACCTGGACGTCAACATTGCACCAGGCATTAGCCAGTCCAAGTCGGGTCTGGGGGACATCACATTTGGTCCCTTTATCGGCTGGCACCACAGCCAGAATTTGCATTCCGTCGCTGCGGTGGATTTTTATGCGCCGACTGGCAAATACAAGAGTGGTGACTTGGCCAATATTGGGCGTAATTACTGGGCTTTTCAACCAGTGTACGGCGTGAGCTGGATCAATCCTTCGGGCATCAATGCTGACGTAAAGATCATGTACACCTTCAATCAATCGAACAAGGACACCCATTTCAAATCTGGTCAGGAATTGATTGTTGACTATGCATTTGGTTGGGGGTTTGGCAATGGACTTACGGCTGGGGTCGGGGGCTATCTTTATCGTCAAACCACAGATGATGAGCAAAATGGCGCGACTGTTCCTAACAATAAAGGTCGTGCATTGGCGATCGGGCCGTCCGTGAAGTACGACAGCGGCAAGGGCTGGTTTGTCACCGCCAAATACCAAGTCGATCACCAGGTACGCAATCGAGCGGAGGCGAAAGCCTTCTGGGTAAAAACTGTTTTCCCCTTTTGATTTGTTTCACATACAGGACCAAGAATCATGGAATCTAAACTTCTCATCAACAACCAGTGGGTTGATGCGCAATGCGGCGCTAAGTTTGAGCGGCGCCACCCAGTCACTGGCGAGCTGGTTACGCTGTCAGCAGCAGCCGGAGTCGCTGACGCTATTGAATCGGCCGATTCTGCAGGTGCGGCCTTCAAAAGTTGGCGCCGCTCAGCTCCAAGCGAACGACGTCGACTCCTGCTCAAAGCCGCTGATATTCTTGAAGCAAAGACGCCACAGTTTATCGAAGTGATGGCTTCTGAAGTTGGCGCTTCTGCGCTCTGGGCAGGTTTCAACGTTCATCTCGCTGCTAATGTGTTCCGAGAGGCTGCGTCCTTGGTGACGCAGATTCAGGGTGAAACGATACCCACTGACAAGCCAGGTGCGTTATCAATGACCTTGCGTCAACCAGTCGGCGTGATTCTCAGCATCGTTCCTTGGAATGGCACGGTTGTTCTCGCGGCGCGAGCCATTGCTTACCCTATTGTTTGTGGAAATACAGTTGTTTTTAGAGGCTCTGAAGCTAGTCCTCGCACGCATGCTTTGGTGGCTGAGGCATTGGTCGAAGCAGGCTTTCCCCCTGGCGTGCTTAACTATCTCAGCAATGCTCCTGAGTCAGCAGCCGACGTGGTTGACACTTTGATCGCTCATAAGGCGATTCGACGGGTGAACTTCACCGGTTCTACGCGCATTGGGCGCATCATTGCTCAAAAAGCTGCGACTCATCTCAAGCGATGTCTCCTGGAGCTTGGAGGCAAATCCCCATTGGTTGTGCTTGAAGATGCAGATGTTGATGAAGCAGTAAAAGCTGCAGTCTTTGGATCCTTTCTTTACCAGGGCCAGATTTGCATGTCGACCGAACGCCTTGTGGTGGATGAGGCAATTGCAAATGAATTCGTTGCAAAGTTTGCTGCACGTGCAAGTGCGCTTGAAGCTGGCGACCCGGCTTCAAATCCCCATTGTGTTATCGGCCCGATGATCAGTCCGAGTTCTGGAACGCGAATCAACGATTTGCTTCAGGACGCATTGGCCAAGGGTGCCATACTGGTCTGTGGTGGCCAAGCCTCGGGTGCAGTGATGCCCGCCACCATTCTTGACCATGTCAAACCAAACATGAAAATCTACGATGAAGAAACCTTTGGACCTATTACGGTGATTGTGCGTGTCAAGGGTGCTGAGGAAGCTGTTTCAGTAGCCAATGACAGCGCCTACGGTTTGTCGTCGGGTGTGTTTGGGCGGGATATCAACCGGGCACTTGCCGTTGCCATGGACTTGGAGTACGGCTCTGTTCATGTCAATGGAACGACTGTCCAGAACGAGGCTCAGGCACCTTATGGTGGCACTAAAAACAGTGGATACGGCCGATTCGATGGGCGGGCGGTCATCGATGAATTTACAGAGTTGAAGTGGCTCACTATTGAGCCTAGCGGTCAACAATATCCTTTCTAAACTGTAGCGGCTCTCATAAACGACTTTAAAAGGCCTGATAAATAATTTGTTATTTATCAGCATGCATTTCGAAGATAAGCCCTCGCAACCATAGATTCGCCGGATCCTTGTGGTATTTCGCATGCCAAAAGAGGTTGATGGCAATCTGCGGGAGCTCTACGGGATGGGGCACGTATTTGAGGCCAAATGGCTTTTCCATCCGCTGCGCAAGGCGCTCGGGGACAGTGGCCACCAGGTTGGTTGACTGAAGAATGTGACCTACCGCTACAAAATGCGGTACGGTCAACTTCACTTTGCGCTGTGGTGAATTCTTGTCCAGTATTTCATCGACTGTCCCGTGGCCCGTCCCTGCCGAGACAATCGCAACGTGGTCCGCTGCAAAAAAATCCGACGCCAGGATTTTTTGCTTGTCCAGCGGGTGCCCATGCCTGAACATGCACACATAGTGCTGAGTAAACAATCGCTGCTGGAAAAAGCCCGCCTTGAGTTGCGGCAGCAATCCGATGGCCAGATCGACATGACCGGCTTCCATGGAGTCCTTCAGATTGATGGTCGTATTGCGTACCGTGCTGATCGACACTGACGGCGCCACCTTCTGGATTCTTTCCATCAAAAGCGGCAAGAAGTAGATTTCGCCGATGTCGGTCATTCCAACTGAAAAGCTGCGCTTGCTGGTTGCAGGATCAAATGAATTTTTCACGTTGATCGCGCCATGAATCATGCCCAGCGCATAGCCGATCGATTCGGCCAGCTGATCTGCAAGGGGCGTGGGCTGCATGCCAGTCGACGTGCGTATAAAAAGTTCGTCGCCAAACAGCTTGCGCAGACGTGCCAGGGCGTTGCTAACAGCCGGCTGCCCCAGGCCCAGGTTCTCAGCGACCTTGGAGACTTTTCGTTCAGTCAGCAGCTGGTTGAAGATCACCAGCAAGTTCAGATCGATGTCCTTGAGTTCCATTTACGCCTCCAATGACTATTGATTTCAGTGATACAAAGTATTGATGTCAT
This sequence comes from Polaromonas sp., assembly GCA_028291905.1. Classification (GTDB taxonomy): domain Bacteria; phylum Pseudomonadota; class Gammaproteobacteria; order Burkholderiales; family Burkholderiaceae_C; genus Polaromonas. The sequence continues at coordinate 19,788 of JAQGNK010000191.1, read as the reverse complement.
CGTATTGACTGATTTTAGTAGAAGTTTGATGATCGCTTATCTAACGGCTGCTGCTCGTCACAAGTAAAGCCGCAGTACAAATTTCCCACGAGACAAAACAGACAGAACAATATGGAAATTTTTATCAGACCGCTCCAGCGTACGCTAAGCGTTGCCGTTGGGGTGAACCTGCTGGACGCCCTGCGCGAGAACGATGTGCCGGTGTCGTACAGCTGCCTGGCCGGGCGTTGCGGAACCTGCCGCTGCAAGGTTGTCGAAGGGCATGTGCTTGATATGGGTGGGCAAGTGCAGCGTCCGTTGACGAGCGAAGGCCAGTATGTGCTGGCATGCCAAACCTTTCTGACCGAATCGTGCATTGTCGAAATCAACGAGCCTGACGAGGTCGTTGTCCACACCGCAAGAATTGTCAAAGGCACTGTCCTGGCAATAGAAGATCAGACCCACGACATTAAACGGATCCGGCTCAAGCCGGCCAAGCCCATCGAGTTTTCGCCCGGCCAGTACGCGCAACTTCAGTTCACGCCTGAGCACATTAGGCCTTATTCGATGGCGGGCCTGTGCACTGATGGCGAACTGGAATTCCATGTGCGCCTGGTGCCTGAGGGCCGTGTCACTGGCTACATCGCCAACACGCTGAAGGTCGGTGACGCAGTGCGCGTCAGTGGCCCGCTGGGCTCGGCCTACCTGCGCCGCAAGCACGAGGGTCCGATGCTGTGCGTGGCTGGCGGCACAGGCCTGGCGCCGATTCTCTCGATCATCCGCGGCGCCATTGCCCAAGGCATGCACAACGCCATCCATCTGTATTTCGGGGTGCGCTCGGAGCGCGACATCTACGGCCGGGAATGGCTGCAAGAGCTTCAGCGCCAGCATCCGCAACTCCATGTGCACGTTGTAGTCACGTCCGGCCAGGCGCCCGGGTGCCGCACCGGCCTGGTCACCGAAGCCATCGCCCAGGACTGGTCCAGCCTGGAGAACTTTCGTGCTTACTTGTGCGGCGCGCCGCCCATGGTCGAGGCCACCACTTTGCTGGTTCGCCAGATGGGCGTACTTCCCGAGCAAATCTATGCCGATGCTTTTTATGCCAGCGGCACTTGACTGATCAACAGGAGCTTTCAATGAACGCTATCAATCTCGATCTCGAATCCCAACTGAGCCGCAAGGCCTATTACGACCGCATCGGTGCTGACAACATGACGCCGCTGTGGGAAGTGCTCGGCGCGCTGGTGCCGCACTCGCCCAAGTCGCCGGCGGTCTCGCATCTGTGGAAGTACGCCGACGTGCGCGACCGCGTGATGGAAGCCGGCACGCTGATCAGCGCGGCCGAGGCTGAACGTCGTGTGTTGATCCTGGAGAACCCTGCGCTGCGCGGCCAGTCCTGCATCACGCAGTCGCTGTACGCTGGCCTGCAGCTCATCATGCCAGGCGAAGTAGCGCCTGCGCACCGCCACACCCAGTCTGCGCTGCGGCTGGTGCTCGACGGCGAGGGCGCCTACACTGCAGTCGATGGCGAACGCACGACCATGCGCCGCGGCGACTTCATCATCACGCCGGCCTGGACCTGGCACGACCACGGCAACCTGGGCGACCAGCCGGTGGTATGGCTCGATGGCCTGGACATCCCGATTGTTCGTTTTCTCGATGCTGGATTTGCGGAGAAAAGCGACAGCAGCTATCAAGCGGTCGTTCGGCCAGAAGGCGACGCGCTGGCGCGCTACGGCTCCAACATGGTGCCGGTCGATTTTTACCAAGAGCCGGCCGAGCCGACCAAGGTGTTTGTCTATCCTTGGGAACGTACGCTGGCTTCGCTCAAAGCCATCGCCGCTGGGTCGCCCGATGCGCACTTTGGCCACAAGCAGCGCTACATCAACCCGGCCACCGGCCGCTCGCCAATGCCGACGATGGCGGCGTTCTCCCAGCTCATACCCGCAGGCTTTGAGACCCGGCCCTACCGCTGCACCGACGGCACGGTGTACGTGTGCCTGAGCGGTGGCGCTGAGGCGACCGTCGAAGGCAAGACGGTTCGCCTCGATGAAAACGATGTGATGGTGGTGCCTTCCTGGCACAGCCACCAGTTCCGTGCCGGTCCCGAGACCGTGCTTTTCAGCTACTCAGACCGCCCCGTGCAGCAGGCCCTGGGCCTGTGGCGCGAACACCGCGCCTGAAAACCTTTCAACTTTTCAACAGAAAACAAACCCTATGAACTACGTCATCGAACCCGCACCCATTCCTACGCTCGCCGTCGCTGGCATCAGCGAACGCTTTCCCGTCAATCGCATATTTTGCGTGGGTCGCAACTACGCCGCGCATGCACGCGAGATGGGCAAAGACCCTGAGCGCGACCCGCCGTTTTTCTTCATGAAGCCGGCCAACGCCGCCGTCGATGCGTCAATGCCGGTGAGCATTCCCTATCCACCGAAGACAAAGAACTTCCACCACGAAATCGAGCTCGTCGTGGCCATCGGCAAGGGCGGGCGAGACATCGCTGTGGCCGATGCGCTGGACCATGTCTACGGCTACGGTGTGGGCCTGGACATGACACGGCGCGACCTGCAGCTCGACGCGCGCGACAAGGGCCGTCCATGGGAGTTCGGCAAGTCATTCTCCCTCTCGGCACCCGTTGGCGCGCTGTCGCGCGTTGCTGACAGCGGCCATGTGGCTGAAGGCGCGATCAGCGTCACTGTCAATGGCGGTGCCCGCCAGACGTCGGATATTTCCAAGCTGATCTGGTCAGTGTCTGAGTGCATCGCCTATCTTTCCGAATACGAAATGCTCGAGCCCGGCGACATCATCATGACCGGTACCCCCGAGGGCGTGAACGCCGTGGTTGCGGGCGACGTGATGCAGGGGGACATCGCAGGCCTGGCCAGCATCACGGTCAAGGTAGAAGCCTGAGGCGTCAACGCTGAACAACGCAAACGAAGGAGACAAAGATGACTGAATCGACCACTGCATCGAGCGCAACTTTTCCCATCAAGATCCACTGGGAATCCGAAGGCACCAGCCGGATTCCTTTCATGGCTTACACCGACCCGGACCAGCACAAGAAGGAGCTCGAACGCTTTTTCTACAACAAACACTGGAACTACGTCGGCCTCGAGGCCGAAATCCCCAACACGGGCGACTTCAAGCGCACGGTAGTCGGAGAGCGTTCGGTGATCATGGTGCGCGATGCCGACGGCGGCGTCAGTGTGGTCGAGAACGTTTGCGCCCACCGCGGCATGCAGTTCTGCCGGGAGCGCCATGGCAACAAAAAAGACTTTGTCTGCCCGTACCACCAGTGGAGCTACACGCTCAAGGGCGATCTGCAGGGTGTGCCGTTTCGCCGCGGTGTCAAGCAAGACGGCAAGGTCAACGGCGGCATGCCGGCGGACTTCAAGACCACCGACCATGGCCTGAACAAGCTCAAGGTCGCAACGCGGGGCGGCGTGGTGTTTGCCAGCTTTGACCAGAATATCGAATCGCTCGAAGATTTCTTAGGACCCGTCATCCTTGGCTATTTTGATCGTTTGTTCGACGGCCGCAAGCTCACGATCCTGGGCTACAACCGCCAGCGCATTCCAGGCAACTGGAAGCTGATGCAGGAAAACATCAAGGATCCGTACCATCCTGGCCTGCTGCACACCTGGTTTGTCACCTTTGGCCTTTGGCGTGCTGACAACAAGTCAGAACTCAAGATGGACGCGCGCCACCGCCATGCAGCCATGATTTCCACGCGCGGGCAGTCAGGCAAGGCCGATCAGGTCACGCAGGTGTCCAGCTTTAAGGAGAGCATGGCGCTCAACGACCCGCGCTTTCTGGACATCGTGCCCGAACCCTGGTGGGGCGGCCCGACCGCGGTGATGATGACGCTTTTCCCCAGCGTCATCCTGCAGCAGCAGGTCAACAGCGTCTCGACGCGCCACATCCAGCCCGATGGCCACGGGTCGTTCGATTTCGTGTGGACGCACTTCGGCTTCGCAGACGATACCCAAGAGATGACGCAGCGTCGGCTGCGCCAGGCCAACCTGTTCGGCCCGGCCGGCTTCGTGTCCGCCGACGACGGCGAGGTGATCGAATTCTCGCAGCAGGGCTTTGAGCAAAAGCCTTACCACCGCACCCTGGCCGAACTCGGCGGTCGAACAGTCGAGAACACCGATCACATGGTCACCGAAACCTTGATCCGCGGCATGTACCAATACTGGCGCGAAGTGATGGAGGCTGACGTATGAGCACTGCTGTCACCATCAATTTCGAAGACTACCAGCAGGTCGCGCAGTTGTATGCCGATTACGCCCAAGCCGTCGATTCGGGTAACTGGGATTTGTGGCCCGAGTTCTTCACCGAGGACTGCATCTACAAGCTGATCCCGCGCGAAAACCATGAACGCGGCTTCCCACTGGCAACCTTGTTTTTTGAAAGCAAGGGCATGCTCAAAGACCGGGTCTACGGCATCCGCGAGACGCTGTTTCATGACCCCTACTACCAGCGCCATGTTGTGGGCGCACCGCTCATTCACAAGGCTGATGAAAACCGCTTTGAGTCTGAAGCGAACTACGCTGTTTTTCGCACCAAGCTCTCGCAGGAGTCGACGGTCTTTAACGTCGGGCGCTACATCGACGTGATCGTGCGCACGCCCGAAGGCTTGAGGTTCGCATCACGCCATTGCGTGTATGACAGCGAAATGATTCCAAATTCCATCATTTACCCCATTTAAATCATGAACACACCCAACTGGATTGACGCCACCGAAGAAGCTGGCGTGCCCGAAGACGACGTGATCGGTGTTGAGGTCAGTGGCCGCGACATAGCCTTTTACAAGGTTGAAGGCAGCATATTCGCCACCGACAACATCTGCACCCACGGCCATGCACGGCTTTGCGACGGTTTCCTTGACGGCTATGAAATTGAATGCCCCTTACACCAGGGCAAGTTCGATGTGCGCAGTGGCCATGCCACCTGCGAGCCCGTCACCGAGGACATCCGCAGCTACCCCGTACGCATCGAGGGCGGGCGTGTGTTTGTGCAGCTGTCTGATTGAACCTTGAACCCTTGAACCCTTGAACCCTTGAACCCTTGAGCCATTGCATCCCTTGCTCACCCTATAAATACGAGACAAAGACTATGAAAACCACACCAATGACATCACTTCGTCGCAGTGCACTTGCCGCCATGGCAGGGATCGCACTTGCTGGAACTAGCCAGTTTACTGCTGCTGCGACCATCGGCATCATGGCGCCGCTGTCGGGCCCGCAGGCCATCGTTGGCCAGGACCAGGTCGATGGGTTCATGCTGGCGGTCGAGCAATTGGGCGGCAAGCTCGGCGGTCAACCTGCTACTGTACTGAAGGAAGACGACCAGCTCAAGCCGGAAATCGGTGGCCAGATCGTGCGCAAATTCATCGACAAGGACAAGGTCGATGCCATCGTAGGTCTGAGCTTTTCCAACGTGCTGATGGCCAGTCTGCCCCGCATTGCCGAGTCGGGGACCGTGGCGATCACCACCAATGCCGGTCCATCACCCCTGGCCGGAGCCGGCTGCAAAGCCAATGTGTTTTCCACTGCTTGGCAAAACGACGGCGCGGCCGAAGCCATGGGCAAGTTTGCCCAGGACAAGGGTCTCAAGAAGGTCTACCTGATGGCGCCCAATTACCAGGCCGGCAAGGACATGCTGACCGGCTTCAAGCGCTACTTCAAGGGTCAGATCGTGGACGAGGTCTATACGCAGGTGAACCAGCCTGACTATTCGGCCGAACTTGCGCAGATGCAGTCAGCCAAGCCCGATGCGGTTTTTGTGTTCTACCCGGGCGGCATGGGGGTCAACTTCATCAAGCAAATGAGCCAGGCTGGCTTGATGGCCAAGGTGCCGCTTTACTCCGTCTTCACGGTCGACGGCACGACCCTGCCTGGCCTGCGAGATGCGGCCGTCGGCAGTGTCAGCGGAGCGATGTGGGACGCGGCGCTTGACACGCCTGAAAACAAGAAGTTTGTCGCCGACTTCGAGCGCAAGTACAAGCGCACCCCCAGCGAGTATGCGGCGACGGCCTATGACGCGGCCAATATTTTGAACATTGCGCTTGGAAAAGCCAAGGCCGGCGATGCCAAGGCCCTTGCCGTTGCCGTGAAGGCAGCTGGCAGTGAATTCAAGTCGGTGCGCGGCCTGTTCGCGTTCAACAACAACAACTTGCCGGTACAGAACTACTATGCGTTTGAAACGATCAAGAGTGGCACTAGCGTGGTTGGAAAACTCGTCGCAACACCCTTGATCAAGCATACCGATGCCTACCACGCGCAGTGCGCGCTGAAGTGACACCATGAGCAGCACTGTTTTTTTCGCCCAGCTGCTCAATGGCCTTCAGTACGGCGTCTTGCTATTCTTGCTGGCTGCGGGCCTGACCCTGGTCTTTGGCATCATGAGCTTTGTCAATCTGGCGCATGGCTCGCTGTACATGATGGGCGCATATTTTGCGGCCACGGCCTTTCAGTACACCGGCTCCTTCGGACTGGCCGTGCTGGCGGCGATGCTGGGCTCGCTGCTGCTGGGCTTGGCGCTGGAATTCGTCGCGGTCGCGCGCCTTTACCGTCGCGATCACCTCGACCATGTGCTGGCCACCTTCGGCCTGGTGCTGTTCTTTAATGAACTGGTGCGCATCATTTGGGGTTCGCAGCCGGTGTTTTTGCAGGTACCAGAGTTTCTCAGCGGCGCCATCGACATAGGGGGCTTCAGCTACCCGGCCTACAGGTTGGCAATCATTATTGTCGGGCTGGTGGTCGCAGTGGGCTCCTGGCTGCTGATCAACAAGACGCGCGTTGGCATGCTGATCCGCGCGGGTGCGGTGAACCCGGCGATGGTCGCGGCGCTCGGCGTCAACATTCGCCTGCTCAACGCCATGCTTTTTGCGGTCGGCGCGATGCTGGCAGGTCTGGCAGGCGCGATGGCAGGACCTATTCTTTCGGTGCAGTCCGGAATGGGCGAGTCGGTGCTGATCACCACGCTGGTCGTCATCGTGATCGGTGGTATCGGATCGGTCACGGGTGCTTTTTATGCATCGCTGATCGTTGGCATCGTCGACACCATGGGCCGTGTATTTTTGCCCTTCATCCTGCGCCAGGTCACTGAACGGTCGTTCGCCGACGCGGCAGGCCCGGCGCTGGCGTCCATGTTGGTGTACCTGCTGATGGCGGTGGTGCTGGCGTGGCGCCCCCAAGGTCTTTTTCCAGCGAACAGGGGATGACGATGACTCCACTTCTTTCAAGGCCCAGCGCCTGGGTTCCCTTGCTGGTGTTGATGCTGCTTGCGGCCGTGCCGTTTGTGGCGCAGGCCACGGGGCAGCAGTTTTACGTGGCTTTCTTTGCGCGCATCATCATCTATGCGATTGCCGCCTGCGCGCTGAATATCGCGCTGGGCTACGGAGGGCTGGTGAGCTTTGGCCATTCGCTTTTTCTCGGCCTTGGCGCTTACGCGGTCGGCATTTCATCCTTCTATGAGGTTGGCAACGGCTGGACTCACCTGGCCCTGTGCCTGGCCGTGTGCGGCCTGGTCGCGCTGGTCACCGGCGCGATCAGCCTGCGCACCACCGGCATCGCCTTCATCATGATCACATTGGCATTTGCACAGATGGGTTACTTCCTCTTCGTCAGTTTGAAAAATTATGGGGGCGACGACGGAATGTCGATTGCCAAACCAAGCCGCTTTGGCCCTGTCGATCTGTCGTCCGCTACCAGTGTGTATGTCATCGCCTTTATCGTGCTGGTACTTTCGATCTGGTGGCTGGCCAAGCTGCGCGTTGCGCCTTTTGGCATGGTCATTCGCGGCGCCAAACAGAACGCGCGCCGCGTCAATGCCGCCGGCATCCCGGTGGTGCGTTACCAGTTGCTCGCTTACGTGATGTCGGGCATGTTGACCGGCGTGGCGGGCCTGCTGCTGGCCAACCTCAATGCTTTTGCTTCGCCCAGTACCCTGGCCTGGTCGGTCTCAGGGGAACTGATCGTCATCGTGGTGATTGGCGGTCTTGGCACGGTGTTTGGCCCCTTGATGGGCGCGCTGGTCTTTCTCGGCCTGGAAGAAATCCTCAAAGGCTTTACCGATCACTGGATGGTCATTTTCGGCCCGCTCATCGTCATCGTCGCGCTTTTGGGCAAGAGCGGCATTATCGGCCTGCTGCAGCGCTTCGATTCCCGTGAAAAGCGAACCGCACAAAATACCACAGCGGCCTCTCCGGCGGCTGGTGTCGCCAAGGGAGTTTTGTAATGACTAGCGTACTTCGCACCGAATCTCTGACCAAACGTTATGGCGCGCTGCTTGTCACCGACGCGGTGTCGCTCGACATCGGCGAAGGTGAACTGCATGCGATCATCGGGCCCAACGGAGCCGGCAAGACCACGCTGATCAACCAGCTGTCAGGCGAACTTGCGCCCAATAGCGGCAGCGTTTGGTTCAACGGCGCAGATGTGTCCGCACTGCCGATCCATGAACGCGCCAAACGGGGCCTGTTGCGGTCCTACCAGATCACCTCGATCTTCGAGGACTTCAGTGTTCTGGAGAACGCAACATTTTCGGCGCTCAGCGCGCGGCGGCATGCCTTCAACTTCTGGGCGCCAATGCTGGCCGACAAGGAGGCACGCCAATTCGCCGAAGAGGCGCTCGAAGCCACCGGCCTCGCGCATCGGCTCCACGCCCTGGCGGGCGATCTGGGTTATGGCGAGCGAAGGCAGCTTGAGCTGGCGATGAGCCTGGCTGCTGGCCCGAAATTTTTGCTGCTCGACGAGCCCATGGCCGGAATGAGCGTTCAGGAATCGGCCGCCGTCATCGCGCTGCTGCAGCGGCTCAAGCGCCAGTACACCATCTTGCTGGTCGAGCATGACATGGAGGCGGTGTTTGCACTGGCCGACCGCATCAGCGTACTGGTTTACGGAAAGATCATATTCACCGGGACACCTGAGGAAATCCGTAGCCATCCGGAAGTGCGGGCGGTGTACCTGGGTGAAGAAACCGAAGTATGAAACGGATAAGGAACAAATCATGAATCCATTTTTATCCGTCAAAGGTCTTCAGGCTTCCTACGGCCACGCGCAGGCACTCTTCGACATTTCCTTCGATGTTGGACCCGGCGAGGTCGTGACGCTGCTAGGGCGCAACGGCATGGGCCGTTCCACCACCGTCAAATGCCTGTTCGGCATGCTGCCCGTGGCGTCCGGCAGCGTGTCGGTGGGCGGTGCACGTGTAGACCACCTGCCTTCGCACCGCATCGCGCGCCAAGGCTTGGCGCTGGTTCCCGAAGGGCGGCAAGTGTTTCCGAATCTGACGGTCGAGGAAAATCTGGTGGCAACTGCGCGCGACGATAAAAAGGGCAGTGGCAAGAGCTGGGACTTGGGCCGTGTCTATGGTTTTTTTCCGCGTCTTCAGGAGCGCCGCAGCAACCTTGGCTCGCAGTTGTCTGGCGGCGAGCAGCAGATGCTGGCCATCGGACGCGCGCTGATGACCAACCCGCGGCTGCTGGTGCTCGATGAAGCCACAGAAGGCCTGGCCCCGGTGATCCGACAAGAAATCTGGCGTGCCCTGGCTAGCCTGAAACAAGAAGGCCTGTCGCAAATCGTCATCGATAAAAACGTCAAAGCGTTGATGGGTTTGGCCGATCGGCATTTCGTGATTGAAAAAGGCCGCGTGGTCTGGCAGGGCTCCTCGGATGAGTTGCGCGGCCAGCCTGAAATTGTTCACCAATACCTTGGAGTCTGAATGACCCGTATTCTCCACACCTATTTTCGCAGTTCTGCTGCCTACCGTGTCCGCATTGCAATGAATCTCAAGGGCCTGGACGCTGAGCATGTCTTCGTTCACCTCACCCGCAACGGCGGCGAGCAGTTTGGTGATGCCTTCAAAGCCATCAATCCGCACGCGCTGGTGCCGGTTCTCAGCGACAAGGACGTGCAGATCAGTCAATCGCTGGCAATCATCGAATACCTCGACGAGGTCTATCCACAAGTGCCGCTATTGCCATCGGCACCTGGCGACCGGGCTTTTGTGCGCCAGCTCTCCCTTAGCATTGCATGCGACATTCACCCGATCAACAATTTGCGTGTGCTGAAGTATCTGACCGGCGCCATGGGCGTTTCGGAAGAAAAGAAAAGCCAATGGATCGCGCACTGGATCACCTTGGGTCTGGAGGCCATCGAAGCGCAGCTTCAGCAGCGCGATCGGGTTGGCTCTTTCTGTTTTGGCGCCGCCCCGACAATGGCGGACTGCTGCCTAGTGCCCCAGGTGTTTAGCGCCCAGCGTTTCAATGTCGACTTGTCTAGCGTTCCTGCCGTGATGGCGATATTCGAGGCCTGCCAGGCGTTGCCTGCATTCGCTGCGGCAACTCCTTCGCGCCAGCCCGATGCCGAGTGAAGTGCAGTAAGTGCACTACTTCAGCGGCACCAACTGCTGGTTCGCTATCGTGATCCATTCCTTGAGGTAGACCTGGTAATGCGCATCATCATGTCGCCACAGACGGTTCAGGCCCATGCCTCGAACAATGTTCAGGCTCAGGTTCAAAAGCACGCGCGCTTGTTTGGTAGGTATGCCAGCTTTCTTGAAGACACCCATCCATATGTCGTCACAGGTCACGCGGTAGCGCTCCATCACCGGCAAAATCTTGGCCATCAAGTCCGGGTCGGTGCGTGCGACGACAACACTTTCGAGTGCAGCGAGGAAGGGCCACTCAAAATAGACACTCATGCAGTCGGCAATGAATCCTTCAATAGGTTTTTCAACCGCACCAGCGGTCTGAGCCACGCTTTGGCCTCGGGTGATGGCTTCCTCATAAACCATGGCCGTCGCTTCGACGACGAGCTCAGCCTTGGTGGTGTAGTGATGCATCAACGCACCGTTGGATACACCCGAGGCCTTGGCCACCTCCTTCATGGTCAGGCCGCTGTAGCCAACGCGCAAGAGCACTTCAATAGCAGCAGCCAGGAGCTTGTCTTTAGTGACGCGGCTTCGGTCTTCCTGGGTACGGCGAATTGCGTTCACAGTCTTTCCGGCTGTCGTCTTTCTCGCAGGGGCGAGTGCCAGCGAAGAGCGTTTGATCTGGGGACTGGCCATCCGGTAAACCTTTTGGGTGTTCATGGTTTCAAAAGCCGTAATTATGGACTTCATATGCGGGTCAACCCCTAGAAATGACTGCTTGATAACATACAAACCGTGCACTCTGTATGTTTTAATTCTTCTTAATCTTAACCTTTAACAAGGAGCTTGGAATGGCCTTCATCAAAAATGCCTGGTACGTGGCTTGCTGGGGAAACGAAGTCAAAACCGGTGAAATGTTTCACCGCAAACTGCTTAATGAAATGGTGGTTTTTTATCGCAAGGAAGATGGCTCGCCAGTTGCATTGCAGGATCGTTGTCCACATCGCTTTATTCCGCTCCACCTGGGAAAAATCGTCGGCGATTCCATCGAATGCGCCTACCATGGCCTTACTTTCGATTGCTCCGGAAAGTGCGTTAAAAATCCGCACGGTGACGGAAAGGTGCCGGCTGCAGCCAAGGTGCGCTCCTATCCCGTCGCCGATAAGCATGGCATGCTGTGGATCTGGATGGGTAGCCAGGCTGCAGACCCGGCCACGATTCCCGACTATCGGGTGCTCGAGTCCGAAGCCGGTTTCGCCACCAGCCGCGGTTACCTCCACATCGATGCGAACTACGAACTGATGGGCGAGAACCTGCTGGATTTGAGTCACATCACGTACCTTCATGATGGTTACCTCGGCAGTCCCGAACAGGTCGGTGCCGACCAGGTGCTCAAGGAGGAGGGTGGCAAGATCCATTGCGATCGCTGGATGCCTAACATTTCAGTGCCCCCCATTTTTGACATGGTGTATCGCCGTGATGGCAAACCGGTAGACATGTGGACAAACATGACCTGGATACCGCCAAGTTGCTTCCTATTGGACTCCGGCGTGCATGAAGTAGGCGGCCAGCGTGAGGACCATGGCTGGTACTACGGCGTGCACATCTTGACACCGGAGTCGGAGAAAACCGTTCACTACCATTTCGCCGCCGCGATGCCACCGGGTACCAACATGACGCCTGATGAAGCCGAAAAGTTTTCTGCTCTACGTCGCTATGCATTTGAAGCACAGGACAAACCCATCATCAATGCTCAGCAAGCTGCCATTGGCGACAACGACTTTTGGGAAATGAAGCCGGTGCTGCTGAATATAGATGCAGGCCCGGTACGCATGCGCCGCGCCATTGAGCGCATGACGAAAGAAGATGCCGCCATTGAGACACCGGCGGTGCCCATCAAGGTGATCAGGCCCGTGCCCTCGACGGTTTGAAAAAAGACAATCCCACGAATTTATAAACGGAGACAACGATGAATAAACAAGCAATTCAATGCCTGGCGAGCGCAGGGCTATTGTTCACCCTAGCCACTGGCTGGGCGCAGACAGCACCGCTAAAGATTGGTTTTATGGGTGAGCTGTCAGGCCCGACGGCTGGCGTAGGCCAAGACCAGCTCGATGGCTTTAATTTGTTATTGGAGCGCAATGGCGGCAAGCTGGGTGGTGTGCCGGTACAACTTGTCAAAGAAGACACTCAACTCAAGCCCGACGTAGCCAACCAGGCTGCGCGTCGTCTCATTGAGAAAGAAAACGTGCCCATCATCACCGGCGTATCGTTTTCAAACATCATGATGGCCGTACACAAATACGTGACAGACAAGGAAGTTTTTTTAATTGGATCGAATGCGGGCCCGTCTCAGATAGCTGGTACCCAGTGTTCACCCTATCAGTTCATCACCTCCTGGCAGGGTGATCAAGCAGCAGAGGCCGTGGGCCAGTACGCAAAAGACAAGGGCTACAAAAGGGTCTTTGTGCTGGCGCCTAATTATCAAGCAGGCAAGGATATCGTTGCGGGATTCAAGCGGTATTACAAAGGCCCATTGGCTGACGAGGTCTATACCTCGCTGACGCAGATGGATTTTTCAGCCGAGTTGTCGCAAGTTTCTGCCGCCAAACCTGATGCAGTCTTTGCGTTCTTCCCCGGTGGTCTGGGCGTGGCGTTTGCCAAGCAGTACGCACAGGCCGGTATGTCCAAGAACCTCCCACTGCTGTCGACTTTCATCGCCGACGCGCTGTCATTGCCCGCCATTGGCGATTCGGCCATCGGGATGGTGAGTGGCGGCTTCTGGGCGCCTGACTTTCAGAACGCTCAGAGCAAACAGTTCGTTGAGGAATTCGAGCGCAAGTACAAACGCATACCGTCTAACTATGCAGCCCAAAGCTACGACGCAGCGCAGTTACTGGATTCGGCCATTGGTAAGGTCAAGGGTAATGTTGCAGACAAAAAGGCTTTCATGGTCGCTTTGAAAGCGGCCGATTTCAAGTCGCTGCGTGGTGACTTCAAGTTCGGCAACAACAATTTTCCAATACAGGGCATGCACATTATGGAAGTGGCCAAGGATGGCAGTGGCCGCTTGAACCTGAAAACGGTTTCCACGCCGTTAAAAGGCTATCAAGATGCATACGCTTCCCAATGTACGCTGAAATAGTGTTCTGCGCATGAACACTCGTGGCTTCATGTCCGGCAGACAATCTAAATCCGATTAATTTATTAATGCTATTAACCCCGAGTCAATCATGGCAAGTAACAGAGGCGTCGTCTATATTGAGCAGGGCAAGGTAGAGGTTCAATCCATCGACTACCCCAAGCTGCTCAACCCCAAGGGAAGAACTGCCAACCACGGCGTCATCCTCAAGGTGCTCACCACCAACATCTGCGGTTCGGACCAGCACATGGTGCGCGGGCGCACCACGGCGCCGGCTGGCTTGGTGCTGGGCCATGAGATCACGGGCGAAGTGATCGAGGCCGGCAAGGATGTCGAGACGCTCGAAGTGGGCGACATCGTCTCGGTGCCCTTCAACGTGGCGTGCGGGCGCTGCCGGCTGTGCAAGGAGCGCCAGACCGGGGTGTGCCTGACGGTGAACGAATCGCGCCCGGGCGGCGCTTACGGCTACGTCGACATGGGCGGCTGGGTGGGCGGGCAGGCCGAGTACGTGATGATTCCCTATGCCGACTTTAATTTGCTCAAGTTCCCCGACCGGGAGCAGGCGATCGAGAAGATCCGCGACCTGACGTGCTTGTCCGACATCCTGCCCACCGGCTACCACGGCGCTGTCACCGCAGGCGTGGGCCCGGGAAGCACTGTCTATGTGGCCGGCGCTGGCCCTGTCGGGCTGGCCGCGGCAGCTGCAGCCCGGCTGCTGGGTGCAGCCGTGGTGATTGTGGGCGATGTAAACCCTATACGGCTGCAGCATGCCAAAAGTGTTGGCTTTGAGACGGCCGACCTGTCCATCGACGTGCCGCTAGCCGAGCAGATCGCGCAAATCCTGGGCGTGCCCGAAGTGGACAGCGCCATCGATGCGGTTGGCTTTGAAGCCCGAGGCCACGGCCATGAAGGCGCGCAGCATGAGGCACCTGCCACCGTGCTCAACTCGCTGATGGAAATCACAAGAGCTGCGGGCAAGATCGGCATCCCGGGGCTCTACGTTACTGAAGACCCGGGCGGCGTGGACAAGGCGGCCAAGACCGGCTCGCTCAGCATCCGGCTCGGCCTGGGCTGGGCCAAGTCGCACAGCTTCATGACAGGTCAAACGCCGGTGATGCAGTACAACCGTGCGCTGATGCAGGCCATTTTGTGGGACCGCATCAAGATCGCTGACATTGTGGGCGTGAAGGTCATCTCGCTCGATGAGGCGCCCAGCGGCTACGCGCAGTTTGATGCGGGGGCACCGGTAAAGTTTGTGATTGACCCGCACGGGCAATTGAAGGCGTGATGACGGCTGATTGAATCGTATGAACACATCAAATCTCACGGTGCGGGTGTCGCGAAAGTGGACTGAGGCGCTCAATGTCTGCGCTTTCGAACTGGTCCATTTAGAAGAAGGAAAGCCGCTGCCGGCGTTTTCGGCGGGCTCGCATATTGACGTCCATATCACCGATACGCTCACCCGGCAGTATTCGCTGTGCAATGACCCACTCGAGAGCCATCGCTATCTCATCGGTGTACTGAAGGATCAGGCCACGCGGGGAGGCTCAGGGGCGATGCACGAGGTAGTCAAGGAAGGCGATCTGCTTCAGATCAGCGCCCCAAAAAACCACTTTGCGCTTGCTCACGAAGCAAAAAGGAGCGTGCTGCTCGCCGGGGGCATTGGGATAACGCCTATCCTGTGCATGGCCGAGCGACTGGCTATTGCCGGAGCCGACTTCGAAATGCACTACTGCACACGCTCCAGGGCGAGCACGGCGTTTTATGACCGAATCGCCAAGGCAGGATTTGCATCCAAGGTCCAGTTCCATTTTGACGACGGCGCGCCGCAGCAAAAATTGGACCTGACAAGGCAGCTTGCGAGGCCCGAGGTGGGTACGCACCTGTACGTTTGCGGCCCCAAGGGGTTCATGGACGCGGTGCTCGGCACGGCACGTGCTTCGGGCTGGGCAGAGGAACAACTGCACTATGAGTTCTTCTCGGCTGAGGTTGTCACGTTCGACAGCGACGCCAGCTTTGAGGTCAAGCTGGCGAGCTCGGGCAAGATCGTCTCGGTGCCAAAAGGCCAGACAGTTGTTCAAGCGTTGTCGGCAGCCGGCGTGGAAGTGCAAGTGTCGTGCGAGCAGGGTGTTTGCGGCACTTGTCTGACGCGCGTGCTCGAAGGGAAACCCGACCACCGGGACATGTACCTCACGCCCGAGGAGCAGTCCAAGAATGATCAATTCACACCCTGTTGCTCACGCTCGAAGTCACCCGTGCTGGTGCTCGACCTTTAAAAGGTTGTACTCGTTGCCGTACTTGAACAGCAGAAGCTTTAACTTTCGCCGGTGTGTGGGCATACTTTGAGCACACATTGTGCACAAGTGAACTATATGACCTAGCTTTTAAGGCCAGTGCAAAGGTATGATTTATTGACCAGCTTAAGGTTTAAGTTAAATATGTTCGCGTTTTTTGACTAATGTATGAGTAAACCGATACATCACGCGGTCACAGTGCTGATCAGTCGGCGTGTCAAGCTAGGCCACGAGGCTGATTTCGAGCGTGTCATGGACCAGATCACTGCTGTTGCCGGCACCTTTAGTGGTTATCTGGGAGCCCAGCTGGTCCGACCTGGGGATGAGCAAGACGTCGAGGACAGTCTCTACCATGTGGTTTTGGCATTCGATAATCAAGAAAACCTTCAAGCTTGGCAAAGCTCACCTGCTCGATCTCTTGGAGTAGCCGCAGCAGCTCCATACATTGAAGGTCAAACCATGATTCGAGAGATGTCGGGTTTGGCACACTGGTTTCAAGTTCCTTCTGGATCAAAGCAAACACCCCCGCCACGCTGGAAAGTGGCTGTTGTTACGTGGCTAGGCATCTGTCCCACGGTTTACGTGGTGTTTTTACTCTTTGGTAATTTACTGGCACCATGGTCGCTCCTTCCCCGTGTCATGTTCTTGACGTTGCTTGTTGTCGGATTGATGACTTGGCTGGTGGCTCCGCAGCTAACGCGGCTGTTTAAGCCTTGGCTTTATTTTTCATCGGAAGGTCAAAGCCGCTAACTTCCTGCCGGTCGGCTGCAGCTAGGACAATAGTCATATTGAGAAGCGTGATTGGACTTCATGCCTGTTGACATACGAACATGGTTACAACGGAACGGCAGAGAACGCCACTTTTGAAATGCTGAGTCTGCATCAGGTCAGTCAAAATTTCACACGAGCAGGGGAGCCTAACTTTGACTCGCAGCGCTTACTTGATTACTGAAACACGTGGTGTCACAGCAAGAGTGCGGACTTTTGGCGCTGAATTTCCTCGACGTGGCCCGCCACCGAGGCGTGCTGACAGGCTTTCCACAGCGGCCCGTAGCGCTTCGGTCACTTGAGGAATGGATTTTCTTTGGCTTTGATCGATGCGCTCTGCGTAGGGGACGGCCAATGCTGCAATCGCATGGCCTTGCGTGTCCAGTACAGGAAAAGCGACTGCATACAGGCCTCGCACCTGCACACTCGGAATCGCCTCGTATCCACTGGCACGGATGGTGTCCAGTACCTGCTCGATTTGCGGGTCTGCCTGTTCTGGACGACGCAAGTTGACTTCTTCGAGTCGCTGCTTTCTCGTTTCTTCGTCTTGAAAGGCAAGCAGCACGCGTCCGGAGGCTGAAACTGTTACATCAAGCTCGGCACCCGCGCGAACACTAAAGCCCATCCCGCTGGGAGTGTCAATTTTGCAGAGTACAACTTGCTTGCCCTGGCTGTAAATGGTTAGATGGCAGGACTGGTCCAGTTCAGTGGCCAGCCGCTGCATGATCGGCGTCGCCTCAAAAATAAGTCGATGCGTAGGAGGATTGATATGAGAAAGCTCAAAGAGCTTGGTCGTGACGGCGTAGGACGTGTCATCGACCTGCGCGACGTAGTTGCGCCGCACAAGACAGGAAATCATGCGATAAATTTCGCCGACGCTGCGCCCTAGAGATTGAGCGATGTCCTTTTGTGAAAGCGGTTTTTCGCTTTCACAAAGCATCTCAAGTATATCCAGGCCCTTTTCTAAAGCGGGCGCCGCATAGGAGCGACTCTCTGCTTCAGCCACATTTGCCGTTTCGTTCAGATCGTCTTTCATTTTGTGCGGTATATAGTCTAATAAAACAATGGCTCAGGCCAACTTTGCGACACTCAAAAGGATGCGCTCTGCATTTATCATACATTACTGGTGAATAAATGTTTTCACCAGTAAAAATGTTTACTTGCGTTAGGCATCACTTTGAAGAAAATATTCAGTCTAGACAAGCAAAATTGGTCTTCTGTTCTTTCCTAGCTAAAACCCGAATCTGGATGCAGCCGTGTCAGCCTACATCTGATCCTTTTGCTCGAACGGATACTGGGCAATTCGGACCGTGAAGCGTTGGCCTTCACCGTTCATACACGCTCGAGGATAACGGCAATGCCTTGCCCTACACCGATGCACATCGTGCACAGCGCATAGCGTCCCCCCTGCTTATGCAGCTGATTGACGGCCGTGATTGCCAGCCGCGCCCCGCTGGCGCCAAGCGGATGGCCCAGCGCAATGGCGCCCCCATTGATATTTACCCGTGCGTCGTCGTCAGCGAGCCCCAGCAGGCGCAGCACCGCAAGACCTTGCGCAGCGAAAGCCTCGTTCAGCTCGATGACGTCAAGCTGCTCGAGCGTGAGGCCGGTGAGGGCCAGTACCTTTTGCGTAGCCGGCGCTGGCCCAATCCCCATCAGACGCGGTGCAACACCAGCCGTTGCCATGCCCACTATACGGGCGCGTGGCACCAGACCATATCTGGCCGCACTCACCTCGTCGGCCAGTAGCAGGGCAGCAGCGCCGTCATTCACGCCGCTCGCATTGCCCGCCGTCACTGTGCCGTCTGGGCGGACTACGCCCTTGAGCTTGGCCAGGGCTTCAAGGCTGGTATCGCGGGGATGCTCGTCCTTGCTCACGATCATCGGGTCGCCCTTTTTCTGCGGGACCATTACCGGAACAATTTCAGCATCGAAAAAGCCGGATTTCTGCGACGCGACGGCGCGTTGTTGCGAAGCGAGCGCCATGCGGTCTTGTGCCTCGCGCTCGATCTTGTAGTGAGTCGCAACGTTCTCGGCCGTCTCGGGCATTGAATCTACCCCGTAGAGCTCCTTCATTTTCTTGTTGACGAAACGCCAACCGATGGTGGTGTCGTACACCGCATTAGCACGGCTAAATGCAGACTCGGCTTTGGGCATCACGAAGGGCGCTCTGCTCATGCTTTCTACGCCACCAGCGATCATCAGCCCTGTCTCGCCGGCTTTGATGGCCCTTGAGGCCGTTCCCAAGGCATCAAGACCCGAGCCACACAGGCGGTTAACCGTGGACCCACCGAGTTCGAGCGGCAGACCGGCCAGCAGAGCCGACATGCGAGCCACATTGCGGTTGTCTTCGCCGGCCTGGTTGGCGCAGCCGTAGATCACGTCGCCGACGGCCTGCCAGTCCACTTTGCTGTTGCGCTCCATCAGAGCGCGCAACGGTACAGCGCCCAGGTCGTCAGCGCGCACACTGGAGAGCGAGCCGCCGTAGCGGCCGAAAGGGGTGCGAATAGCATCGCAGATGAAGGCTTGGGTGGTCATATGCTGCTCTAGAGTTAAATATGCAGGCGGCGATAAATAAGCCAGCCTCTGAAATTCCAATGCTCTTACTGAAAAAATGAGGTGTTTCGTTCATTGTTTTCTGAAGAAAACGATCCGCGTCTTGCGGAACCTAGCCATGTCGATGCCCCGGTGCCAATGTCCCCACGGTGCAGGTAGAAAATGCATGGCTCGGTGTATTGAGTAGTTCAGTGTTCTGGCTCAATTTAGGCTCGCAAAGTCTTTGTTCTGCTCGACTAGCCGTTCGAGCAGCGCCGCAGGTTTCCAGAACACTGGGTCTTCCTTTTCAAATCTCCTGATATCTTGCAAGATCTTTGGCAGGCCAACCGTGTCTGCGTACTTCATGGGTCCTCCGCGATAGCGAGGAAAACCGTAGCCATTGAGAAACGTCACATCCACATCGAGTGGCCGCAGCGCAATGCCTTCGTCCACCACTTTGGCACCCTCATTGACCATGGCAGCCATATAGCGGCGCACAATCTCGTCGGCGGTGAATTGGCGCGGTGTGATGCCTTTCTTTTTCCGTTCGGCTTCGACAATCGCTAGCACCTCGGGGTCGGGATGGCCGACACGGGCGCCTTCTGGGTAGAGGTAAAAGCCGCGGCCCGTTTTCTGCCCAAACCAGCCGCGCTCGCACACCCGGTCGGCTACTTCCACATAGCGCGC